>VGTJ01000057.1 GCA_016874775.1 Deltaproteobacteria bacterium | reverse complement strand
TGCGCGGCATTACCCTGAACAAGACAGCCATGCGGACGGTCGAAGCGCGACTGGAGCGTCATCCCAAGTTGCCCAAGTGGGACATCTTCATCCGCCCCGCTACTCCTGACTGATATAGGGGGATTTTCTTTTCCAGAATTCGCCTTAAGTTTTCTATCATTGGCATCATAGGCTAAATCGGACCATGAAAGATTGGCACCCTCGCGCTGTCACCCTGAGTGCACCGAAGGGTCTCTCTGAGAGATTCTTCGCTGCGTTCAGAATGGCACGATTTGGAATCTGTAGTGTAAAGTGTACGAATGTTCTCAGGTCCGATTTAACTTACACTGCTCATAATCTTTCCTCGTCGCACCTAATGTTATTTCACAATATATTTAATTCTCCTTGATGCTGTTTTCTTTAGGTCGCAAGGTTCTGCTGTGTTCGCTTTTGATCTCAACAAGATAGAGGGAGGGAAGAGCTGGAGCGGTCTTCTCTCGATTTTCCTCTTGTAGCTCAACTTCCTTCTGCCGAGCGGCCTCGGTCTCCGGTGAGGGAACAAAAGCTCCCGGTGGTTTCTGCGCTAGACGCGAAGGAATTTTCGCAATCCAGGCATTGAGAAAATCTTCAGCCGCTTTCGTATCAATCGGTGCCTCGCTTGCGTGCCACTTCGAACATCGGTGTTGATATTTTTCTGCTATAGTCACCGGGACCACACGAGTGCGCCACGTAACTGATTCCAGCACCGTGCTTAACCCTTGACAAAAATCGTTTCGTTGCTGTTCTGCGGTCTTGTTACTGGAAGTAGACTGAGAATCTGTTTCGAGAAACGTCACATAGCGCGGCAATGACTCTGGCAGTTCTGGCTCTGTGAGCAGTCGCTGCACGAAGTAACGTCTAATCATCTCATCATTCGAAACAGCCATATTTTCTTTGCCAATTGGGGGTACAAGGGTATCGACAGGTTTTTGGTAGCAGTCGGGTTCAGGGTCTGGGCGCGGGACATGAATCGTTATCCAGCGTCCATCAGGTGACCAGCGTGCTGTGGCTCCATCACCACTCGGAGTGAGAGCTTGTCGCTCGTTTCTATCAGAACGGGCAACCAACTTTTGTCCATGAGTATCGGTAAGTAAGAGATGCGTACCAGTAGGAGACCATACCGGAAGTAGGCGCTCAAGATCGCTCTCGGCTACCTTCGTCGTCGAAAAGGAACCGAGAGGAATTATCACCGAGACTCGACGTGTGGAGAAATCCATAATCGCAGCCGATACCTGGAAAGGCTTGTGTCCTCGAAAGATTGTCCCCAGGATGCGATGTTGGCGATCAAGCTGTGGTATACCAAACACCAAGAACGCCACTTTTGTTCCATCCGGTGACCACACACCCCAACCAGCATTGTCGACTAGCAGTCGTGTCCGCTGTTGTTGGATGTGCCATAGAGCCAACTGTGGTTGGCTGTCTAGTATAGGAACCTGCCCACACTGCCACTGGGTTACTAAGCCACGGGTCTCATCTGGTGACCAACTGTTAAAGTGATTCACTCTTTTTTCCTCGGTAGAGATAGGAACGTTCGCAGGAGGAAGGCCGCACGCAGGCAAGAGCAAGCGGTGATCTTCTGCCTCACGCACCATCTGTCCCGTTTTGGCCGCGTTAACATCCACCAAGCCGAGATCTCCACTGTTGCGCTCGGCCACTACCCAGCGGCGACTAGGCGACCAAACATACCGCGGAGCCATTATGTTGTCCGCTGCACCAGTCGGGTTTTCTCCTAAGCGAATCGGACGTTGTCCCGCTTTCGCATTTGCTACCCCCAGCGCGCGACAGCCGGGACCACAGGAGAAAAACACAGAGAGTTCTTCGTTGTTGACCCATTCCGTGAGAGTGAGGTAGCGCCTGCTGTTGTAGGAAAAGTCCCAGCTCGGCAGCAGCTCTCTCACCTGCGATCCATCAGCATTCGCCACCCAAATGCTGCTCCATTCATCAACAGGGCGGGAATCGAGAAACGCGAATTTCTGCCCGTCCAGTGACCAGAGGACTTGCGGAGTCTCACGTGCAGCGCCCATGCACCTCCCTTTACGGACCAGTTGCTCTGGGTGGTCAAAATGCGGACCTCGCGCTTTCCAAACGCCTTCGCGTGTGACATACACGATTGCCCGCGCATCAGGAGACCAGTCGTACGCTAGGATGCCGGTCATAGCTAATGGCTTGACGTTCGCTTCAGTCTGGCGCGCGGTCCGATCCGCTGCAAACGCCGGGGCGAACAGACAGAACAGGAGGCCATAGACGCCAAAGTAGCACAAGCTCTCGGCTCCAAAGGAAAATAACAAGTGGTGCTTGAAAGAAGAGAAGCCCTTCCTCTCTCCATCGTGCCAATTCATTTGTACTTGATGAATTGCGGAAATCCTCCGAAATTTTGACGCAGTTTTTAAAATGAAGATCCCAATCCCGCGTAGCCGCCCCTCCCGGATTGCGCTTCGCTCCATCCGGGCTACAGGGGAGAATCTTTTCCGGAAATCGCCTTAGGCCAAGGAAAGACAGAGCGGAAGAAAACCTTCACAGAGAACACCTGACTCCCACCTTTCGGGCTCTGGGCATGAATTAAAAGGGGCTAAAAGCAATCATTATATGGCGTGGTTCTTTATCTCAACTACCAAAGTACGGTCAAGAGAATATTTTCTTGCCCACAGCACCCGGCAAATTCATCGTAAGTTTTCTTTCGGTGCCCATTCCGCTATGCTTTCCCACTGATTGTCCGTCACAACTAGCTATGGGAGTCGAGACAAAAAAGGAGAGCGCATGCGTTACATCATCTATGGTGCAGGTGGCGTCGGAGGTGCGATTGGTGCACGGTTGTTCCAACATGGCCATGAAACCGTGTTCATTTGTCGTGGCGAACATCATGCCGTGCTGCAGCGGAACGGACTCACCTTTAAAACTCCTAACGAAACCCTACAACTGCGTATCCGTACAGTCGGGCACCCTGCCGAGTTAAAATTCACAAAGGACGATGTTGTGATCCTGACAATGAAGTCACAGGATACCGAAGGCGCTCTGCGTGACATGCTGCGAGCAGGCGCGACCGACGTTTCCATCGTGTGTGCGCAAAATGGGGTCGACAACGAGCGCATGGCCGCCCGCTACTTTCCTCGTGTGTACGGTATGGTGGTGGTGCTCCCGGCAACCTATCTCGAGCCTGGAGTGGTCTTGAATCATTCAACACCAATGGAAGGTGTACTCGACGCAGGCTGCTATCCCAAGGGTATCGACAACGTTATTACGCAGGTGACAAAAGATATCACTGCGTGTGGGTTTAGCGCCAAGCCGGACGCAAACATCATGCGTTGGAAGTATGCCAAGCTTCTCACCAATCTGCAGAATGCGCTGCAAGCTGCGTGTGGGTTGGGAATGCAGGAAAAAAGCTTTGCCCATGCCGTGCGTGAAGAGGCACTATCATGCTTCAAGGCCGCAGGAATCGAAGCCGCGCCGCAAGATGAATTTCGCCAGCGCATGGCAGAAGTGAAGATCAAAGACATTCCTGAGCATCCGCGCACCGGCGGGTCAACCTGGCAAAGTTTGATGCGTGGTTTGCCTTCAACTGAAGCCGACTATCTCAATGGCGAGATCGTTTTACTCGGTCGATTACATGGCGTTTCGACACCGTATAATCGCGTCCTACAACGGATCGCCAGCGAGCTGGCCCGCACTGGAAAGCGGCCTGGGAGTGTGACAATTGAAGACTTACAGCGCATGTTACCCGAAGAACAGGCGCACGAATAAACGAAAGACCCTGCTCAACCACAAGTGAAGTAAGGAGCGACTCAATGCACCTGAGAATTTTGGCCCTCTCTCTTGTCGTGCTCGTCACTACAAACCCAGCGGACGCCCAACATCAACATCACGTCCAATCCTAGAACGGTACCTCGGCAACACCGTTATTCAAAGGGCTGAGCAACTGGAGCCACAAGATAACAACGAGTTCTCCTCAAGCGCAAAAGTACTTCGATCAAGGATTACGTTTCATCTATGGTTTTAACCATGACGAAGCGACACGCTCGTTCAAAGAAGCGGCTCGGCTCGACCCCAATTGCGCGATGGCATATTGGGGTATCGCCTTCACCTTAGGACCAAACTACAACCTGCCAACCGACCCGGATCGTGCCAAAGCTGCATATGAAGCGACGCAAAAAGCTGTCGCTTTAGCTCCCCAGGTCAGTGAGAAAGAACGTGCGTATATCGAAGCTATAGCCAAGCGCTATGTGGCTGACCCACAGGCTGACCGTAAAGCGCTCGATGTCGCGTTTGCCGATGCCATGCGTGAAGTTGCCAAACGCTATCCTGACGACCTTGATGCAACAACACTGTTTGCTGAGTCGATGATGAATTTACGTCCGTGGGATTTATGGGCCGCTGACGGCACCCCACAGCCAGGAACTGACGAAATTGTTGCCTCCCTCGAATCTGTCTTGAAACGCAATCCTGATCATCTCGGCGCCATCCATTATTACATTCACGCGGTCGAAGCTTCTCAGCAACCAGAACGCGCCGAACCCTATGCCGATCGCTTGGGCAAAGTCGCGCCAGGTGCGGGTCACCTCGTCCACATGCCCTCACATATCTACATGCGTATCGGTCGGTACAAGGATGCGAATGTCAGCAATGCGCGTGCGGCGAAAGTCGATGAGAACTACCTCGAAACCTACAACGTTCAGGGTGTCTACCGCATCATGTATTACCCGCACAACGTCCACTTCCAGTGGGCGGCAGCAAGTATGGAGGGACGGAGTAAAGAAGCATTGGCGGCGGCACGCAAGCTCGTCGCGCAGATGCCGGTTGAGTTCGTCAAGCAAATGCCTATGGTGGAGTTCGTACCGCCAACCTACCTCTTCGGTCTCGCGCGCTTTGGCAAATGGCAAGAGATCCGTCAGCAGCCAGCGCCGTCAGAGGAGTTGCACTATACGACGGCGATTTGGCACTACACACGAGGTTTAGCCTTTGCAGCGACCAAACGTCTCGACGAGGCTACAGGCGAGCAAGCCAAAGTCGCGAAGATCGCCGAGACAACACCGGCTGACCGCATGATTGGGCAGAATTCTGCGACTGCCCTTTTGAATGTTGCCGCGCGCACGCTTGCGGGTGAAATTGCTGTTCGGCAAGGAAAAGCCGACGAAGCCATTACCTCACTCGAAGATGCGGTCCGCTTACAAGACGCCTTGAAGTATGAAGAACCACCACCGTGGTATTTCCCGGTACGACAATCCTTGGGAGCCGCGTTGCTTGCAGCTAACCGACCCGAAGACGCTGAGCAAGTGTATCGCAAAGATCTACAAGTGAATCCTCATAATGGCTGGTCATTATACGGGCTCGCACAAAGCTTACGGGCGCAGAAGAAAACCAAGGACGCGGCAGCGATGGAGAAACGCTTTCGTAAGGCTTGGGCCCGGGCAGATGTGAAGTTGAGGGCGTCACGGTTCTGAGGAGATAGCACCTAGTCGTCAGTTCAGAGGGGTTTGCTGGATAGCCGAGACACGTCATGCCCGCGAATGCGGGAATCCAGGAGGCATAACCGGCGGCGCTTGCTTGAAGATCCTGGATGCCCGCCTGCGCGGGCATGACGAACTTGAACTCCTCAAAATTAAATTGCCTAACTACTAGAATACGGAGCTACCCGCAGTTGCTCTCCATCCTAAATCACTCGCTCCTCTTTCCACCGTGTTAGCTCATCTGGCGTACAGCCAAGCATGTCACAATAGATCTCATTGTTATGTTGCCCTGGGCGCGGAATCGGGCCAACTGCACCCGGCGAGTCGGAGAATTTCACAGTGAGCCCAGGAACAAACGTACGCCCCGATTCCGGGTCTTCAGCTTCCACCAACATCTTCCGCTCCCACAGGTGCGGATCGCGTGCGGCTTGGGGAATCGAATGAACAGGCGCTACTGGTACTTCCGCGCGTTCTAACGTCGCTACGACTTCTGCGACGGTTTGATCACGTACCCACTCTGCAACGAGGCTATCCAAATCGAGAGCGTGCGCTCCCCGCGCCGCGATACTCTTGAAACGCTCATCTGTAATCAACTCTTCGCGACCAATGGCGCGGCAGAACTTACCAAACATGTCTTGCGGAATCGCTAGTAGATACACCCACCCATCTTTCGCGCGATAGGTGTTAGCTGGGGCAATACCACCCGCACGGTTGCCATTCCGTTGTGGCTCTTTCTCACTCAGCAGATACTGAGCAAGCGGAATTTCCATCAGGGTGTAGGCGGAATCAAGCAGACACACATCGAGTGACTGCCCTTCACCGGTTACGTCGCGCCGATGTAACGCCGCTAGTGCGCCAATGGTCGCATGCAACGCTGTCGTACGATCAATGATCGAGGCATTGGTCATGACTGGCGGCTCATCAGGAAAGCCCGTGAAACTCATCAAGCCTGACATTGCCTGACCAATCGGATCATACGCTGGTCGATGCTTATACGGTCCGACTTGGCCAAAGCCGGACACGTTGATGAGGATAATGCCACGATTGAGTTGTTTGAGCGTCTCGTAGCCAAAGCCCATCGCATCCATCACACCAGGGCGAAAGTTCTGTAACACCATGTCGACTTTCGGAATCAACGCGCGCAACAACGATTTCCCCTGCTCGCTGCGCAGATTGAGCGTAATACTTTTCTTTCCACGATTGTACGCTGACCAGTACACACGTCCGAGACCGCGCGATTCGTCCCCGCCAGGTTCTTCAACCTTAATCACTTCTGCTCCAAGATCGGCCAAGATCATCGCGCATCGTGGCCCAGCCTGATAACGCCCCAAGTCGAGCACCTTAATGCCGTCTAAACATCCTGCCATAATATGCCCTCCTTTTGGGTCGCAGTTTCCTGCTTTGTGTCGCCGGTTGCAAGAGCAACAGGGCAGTCTCTTGCCTTCTTCCTCCTCTCTGCTTTATATCGTGTGTCATCCCAAAGGAGTTTCCAACTATGAATATCGACGAAGCTACCAATCTACTGTGGCAAGCGACACAACAGAACACGACACCGTCTGACGCGTTACAAAAAACCCTGACGATGGCTGATGCCTATAAAGTTCAACTCGCCATTCTCTCTAAGCGCCAACAAGCTGGAGAGAAACTGGCTGGCTGGAAAATCGGTTTGTCCGCGGAATCGGCACGTAAAGCGTTCAACCTCTCTGCACCGATCAGCGCCTATCTGCTTGCGAGTCGGCATTTCTCCAGTGGACAAAATTTCTCGTATGCTTCAATCGGCAAACCGATTATCGAATCCGAGTTGTGTTTCACCATCGGCAAACGCCTTGCTGGCCCTGGAGTCACGCGTGAGCAAGTGCTGGCTTCCGTTTCTGCTGTCGCACCGGCATTTGAAGTGGTCGACATGCGCGTCAACATGGGCGCGGATATGCCGCTAGGTGTCGCTGACGGCATCGCGCAGTGGGGCTATGTCACAGGGACGGCCCTTTCCCCCTACCCTGCAAACCTCAACCTCGGTGAAATCGAGGTCGAGATGAAACGCAATGGAGAAGTATTCGCTAAAGTCATTGGCAAAGATGTGATCGATAATCAGCTCGACTGTATCGCCTGGTTAGCGAATCATCTGGCGACCTACGGCTTGGCGCTCGAACCAGGGCAGGACCTCATGACAGGCTCATTCACCAAACCAACACCGATCACCAAAGGTGATCGGTGGGAAAGCGCGTTCTCTGGCGTAGGCTCAGTGTCGGCAACGTTTGCGTGAGCAATCGCGTGGCGGGCGCTGCGCGCTCGCCTGTCATGCGTTGACAGCTCGAATTCTACATGCGGTATCTGCTACACTGTGTGACAAACGACACAGAGCAGCACTGAGGTGGAGGTGTGGTCGTGCGGGGGCGCTTTTCTGTTTTGCACTCATTCATGAGAAAACATCATTGTCTTCTTCTTATTTCGTGCGTTCTTGCGCTTATTCTTGGGTTACCACACACAGCGGCGGCCCGTGCGAAACGCGGACGCATACAACAACAAGCTGCCGAACCAGCAGGACCTCCGCAACTTCCAGAGGTCCTGCTCGAACGCTCCGGTTTAGCGAACGAAGACGTTGGCTATCTACTTTTCGATACCGTCGATGGTCGCGCAATCGAAGAACACCGTGCGGATGAATCACGTGTTCCAGCCTCAACCACGAAAGTGATGACAGCCATCGCCGCGTTAAAAATCCTGGGAGAGGATTATCACTTTCAAACCTCGCTGCTGACTTCGGGTGAAATCAGAGAAGGGACGTTACACGGCAATGTGTATCTCCGCGGTGGAGGCGATCCAACACTGACGACAGACGATCTCCGTAACCTTGCTGGCGTTTTAGCCGATGCTGGCGTGACTCGCATTATCGGGAATTTTATTTTTGATGACACACTCCTTACTCGGACGGAACACATTGACGCAAAAATTTCCATGACCGCTCCCTATAATCCTGGCTTGAGCGCTTTGTCAGTCAACTACAATCGCATTCAGTTACACTGGGAAGCGAAGCCACGGAGAGGAAGCGCAGCTCCCGGCGCCTATTCATACGCAAAGGGAGGAACAGTTCCGCTCGAAGCCATCACGCTCGGGAAACAAGCAGAAGAGTTCGATGCCAACATTGCGTTTCTGCATGAAGCGACGAATCACGGCGGGCCTCGACTCGATCGCTGGCTGCTCTCTCCAAAACTCCCCTCACAAGGATGGATTGGACTGCCAGTGAGACTCGATCCCGGACGGATCACAGCACTCCTGTTTCGTACTCTCTGTCAACAAAAAGGTGTGGAACTACCGCTGCCTGAAGCTGGCAGCACGCCGGAAACGGCGCAATCTCTCGCCACGCACTGGAGCGAACCGTTGCCGGAAATCGTGTCCAAAGTACTCCGATTCAGCAATAATCTGGCTGCCGAGTTGGTTGGCCTGAGTGCTTCACGGAAGTTAAGTGGGCGTTCGCTCCCCTTGCGCGAATCAGCGGCAACGTTGACGAATTGGTACCTGCGCCAGCTTCCCGATACCCCGTGGCATGGGTTTCATTGCGCCAATCATTCTGGGTTAAGCAGTGCAACACGGATGACTCCTCGGCAACTGGCTGCGATCTTGCGCGTCGGTTGGTCACTTCCAGTGAGAGACGCTACGTTCGTGCAATTACTCTGGCCGCCGATGTGGGAACGCGTGAAACATGACCCAGAGCACATCGCGGTACGAGCGAAGTCCGGAACCATGAACTACGCAGACGGATTAGCTGGGTTTCTTACCACAAAACAGGGCCGCCATTTAGGCTTTGTCGTGCTCGTGACCAATTTCCCACAGCGTCTTGCCCAGGATGAAACCCAAGACGTGCGTGCAACCGCGGCTGAACCGGAGCGCAACGGTTGGACGCGGCGAGCCAAAGTTCTTGAGAAGAATCTCGTTACGAGTTGGATCGCACGGTATTAGAAGAATGAAAAATTAAAAATGCAAAATGAAAAATGGCCAAGAGGTCTTCTTATCCCAAATTCTCCATTTTTAATTTTTGATTTTTAATTTTCTCATTAGCGTCCGAACCTCCTCAACCCTACAGACATACCCAAGCACCAGATACCCCGTCACACCAACGGTGAGCACGGCGGCAAACTGCAAAAGTCGCAACGGCATCATCAGCGAATCTGGCGAGAGTGCCAACGGCCGGCTCGCGACAAAAAGAGTCACGCCGAGTACCGCGGCCAAGAAAAAATGGCTCAGGAACCGCCGTCCGAGTTCTCGCTCGTCCAATGGTCCGTGGCGATGACGAAAGATGGCGTACAGCACAAGCGTATTGACGTATGACACCAGAGAAGTGACGAGCGCGATTCCCCAATGTCCCCACTGCTGCATGAAGAACCAATTCCCTGCGGCACTCAACGCAATCGAGCCAACACCGACCCACGCAGGAGTACGCGTATCTTTCTGCGCGTTAAAGAGCCGCACCATCACTTGACTCGTTCCGTATGCCAGAGTTCCGGTTCCGTAAGCCATCAACGCTTGGCTTGTCAGCATGACATCTTCCGACGAAAAGCGGCCACGTTCATACAATACACGAACAATAGGAACCGCTAAGGCAATAAGCACGGCGGTCGCTGGCAGCGCCACCGCAAACAGCAACGATAAACCCGAGGTCGCTTGCTCTTTGAACCTCTGCCATGCTCCCTCATGCTGTGCCGCAGAAAGATCAGTCAGCAACACCGTATACACTGGGACAGCAAAAAGACTCACGGGCAGCATGAACACGCGAAAAGCATAGGCTAGAGCTGAGATACTCCCTTCGGGTAATGAAGACGCCATCGAGCGGGCAATAAATGCGTTAATCGGCACGACCGCGGTTGCCACAATCGCGCCCAGCACAAGCCCTTGCACTTCGCGCATCGCGGGATGCATAAAGCCGCAGCTCGGCTGATAACGGAGCCCGTTGCTGCGGAGTGCCGGAATCTGCACCACCACTTGGATGATACTGCCGATCACCACACCCCACGCCAGACTGACGATGCCGTACTGTGGAGCCAAAGCCAGTGCACAGCCGATCACGGCAAAATTAAAGAAGATTCCCGCGTATTCCGGCATCGCATAATGGTCGACGCTATTGAGCACGCCTTTCAGCACAGCTAACACACAGTGCAGAACTAACATCGGCAACATCAGACGAAATAGAAAGATCGCCAATTCACGATCCGCACCAGTCAGGCCAGGTGCAGCGAGAGTCATAATGCCCGGCGCGGCAAGATAGCACACACCAGCTAGCACCAAGGCCAAAACCAGCGCACCGTTCAGCGCGATACTAAAGACACGACTGAGTTCATCGCGTTGCTCACGATAGCGAGTAATGACAGGAACAAAAAAATTGCTCAGTACGCCACTGAAGAACAGTGTCTGAATCATTTCCGGGACATTGTAAGCAACGACAAACACGTCGGTCAGTCGCGAAGCACCAAACAACGCTGCCTGCACCGCTTCACGGATGAACCCGAGCGGACGGCTGATGAGCGTAGCGATAAAGATCGGTAACCCTTTACGAGCCAGACCAGAGCGGGAAGGTGTCGGAGCTGGCTGCTGCGAAGGATCAGTCTGAACTGGAGAGGCTGACACCTGCGGCACTGTAGCGGCTCAGTGTGGGCAAGTCAAAAGCAGGCGAGTCAGAATCCGTCTCGAACAGTCAAGACAAGTCCAGACCAGTTGCAAATCAGGAAAAACATAATCTTGCACGAGTTGCGATACATCCTGATTCGTTATGACACGCGGGCAGTATGTTCTCTAACGGAGGAGGCGCGTTGTTTGCCACACTCCCAAGCGTCATGTTTTTTGCCTGTCACTTTTTATTGACATTTGTGAATACAGTTTGTCTTTTGCGCAATTACCAGTTGTTTGCCGCGTTGTCTGTCAACGCCAGGAGCGTGGGTGCGCTGGAGTTTCCCCTCTGTATTTTCCATAACGTCTGCAAGGCACTGGCAAATTTGACCATTGCGCTTTTTGGCACGGAGCTTGTCTCACCTCAGTCGTTTGGAACTCTAGACAATAATGTTCTTTCAATGAGTAGAAAGGGCAAGGGCGCTGGCGTAAACGAAGCGAGCAAAGGAGTATGGAACAGGTATCGACCATTCATTTCGCCGAATTTCGCGTGGATCTCGACAATGAACAGCTCTATCGCGGGCCGGACATCGTCGCCTTACCACCGAAAGAATTTCTGCTTAGGTTGGGCAACGTTTCGCGGTTGCCCAACTTACACCAACCGACCCTCTCATTTCCCCTTTCTCCCTATATCCTTTATCCATTTCACTCCTCTCCTTGCTATACTGAAGACGACAGACAGGAGGGTGGTCGTGGCGTTATCAGATGACATCGAACAACAGACACAAGTTCTTGGCCGTGAGATTTTTTCTCGCTTACAGACCGAGTCACCATCGGTTTTCCATTTTGCCTGGTGGGATGAGAAAATCCTTGACTGGTGCATGCACGATGAAACACTCAAAGTGCAAATGTTCCGTTTTATCGACGTGCTGCCGTTGCTGAAAACCGGCGATCAGGTCGCACGTCACTTACAGGAATACTTTCTTAATCATAAAGAGATTTTTCCCATCGCCGTGCAATGGGGATTGGACGTTGCCACGCAAAGCACCGCCGCGGCTCGTGCGGTCGCGCTCGCTGTGCGCCGTAATGCCACACGTATGGCGCAACGGTTCATTGCTGGAGCTACGGCAACAGAAGCACTCACCGCGATTCGTAAACTCCGACGCCAGAACTTTGCTTTCACGCTTGATCTGCTGGGCGAAGCCACATTGAGTGAAGAAGAAGCAGAGACCTATCAGCAACGTTATTTGACGCTACTACACTCGCTGTCCGAAGCCTCACGTCAATGGGAGCCCATTCCGCTAATCGATACTGACAATGGCGGACCAATTCCGCGCATCAATGTCTCAGTCAAGTTGACTGCACTGTATTCACAATTTGACCCGATCGATCCCCAACGCAGTTCCGCGCGAGTGAAGACTCGCTTACGACCGATCCTACGGGCGGCCAAAGAAGTCGGCGCGTCCGTGACGGTCGATATGGAGCAGTATCGTTACAAAGACCTCACGCTGCAGGTGTGTAAAGAGATTTTTGCCGAAGAGGAGTTTCGCACCTGGCCGCATGTCGGTGTCGTGCTGCAAGCGTATCTGCGTGAAACCGAACAAGATGTGCATGATCTGATCGCTTGGGCAAAAGAACGAGGCACACCGATCAGCGTGCGCCTAGTGCGTGGTGCCTATTGGGATTATGAAACAGTCATCGCTCAGCAACGTCACTGGCCGATTCCAGTATTTACGCGCAAATGGGAAACTGACATCAACTTTGAACGTCTCGTGACTCTGCTGCTCGAACATTCACACCTGCTGCGCCCCGCAATTGCCAGCCATAATATCCGCTCGATCGCATATGCATTGGCAACCGCGCGTGCACTCAAACTGCCAGAGCGGACGATCGAATTTCAGATGTTGTATGGCATGGGCGATGCCATCAAGGCAACGCTAGTGCAGCTTGGTCAGCGGGTGCGTGTCTACGCGCCCTTTGGTGAGTTGATTCCTGGCATGGGGTATCTTGTTCGTCGCTTATTAGAAAACACCTCAAACGATTCATTTCTGCGTCAAGGCTTTGTTGAACACACAGCCATCGAAGAGCTATTGCAGAATCCGTTCACTTTCGCTCATCGCAATGGAGAGCCGAATGGCAGAAGCGACACGGGACACGTGCAAGCAGCGTCTTCTTCCATCGATCATCTTTTTTACAACGAACCAGAGTACGATTTCGCCCAGGAAGAACCACGGCAACTTTTTACTGCTGCGCTTGCTCGGGTGCGGCAGGAAGTGAATCGCTTCTATCCGTTAGTGATCAACAATCAGGAAATCACCACTGAAGCGGAAATTGTGTCGCGTAATCCATCGCGTCCTGACGAGGTCGTCGGTCGCTGCGCACGGGCGCGGGTCGCCGACGCAGAGCGAAGTGTCCAAGTCGCGCGGCAGACGTTCGGGTCGTGGCGTGAGAGTTCCGCTGCTGAACGCGCGGACTTTTTGTTTCGGGCAGCAGAAATACTGCAAACCCGGCGTGCTGAACTCGCCGCATGGGAAATTCTTGAGGCCGGAAAAACCTGGCGCGAAGCTGACGCCGATGTTTGCGAAGCAATCGACTATCTCAAATACTATGGGCAAGAGATGCTGCGCCTCGCTCCGGCTCGCCAACTCGACGATCTTCCAGGGGAAACCAACGAGTATAGTTATCACCCCCGAGGTGTCGCCGTTGTAATTGCGCCGTGGAATTTTCCTTTGGCGATTCTCACCGGCATGACTGCTGCTGCTTTGGTTGCGGGCAACACCGTGATTATGAAACCGGCGGAGCAAACGTCAGTCATTGCTGCCAAGCTGATGGAGATCTTTCGCAGTGTTGGTTTACCTGCGGGAGTGCTCACGTACCTTCCTGGCCTCGGCGAGGAAGTGGGTGAATATCTGGTCACGCATCCACAGGTGAATCTGATTGCCTTCACTGGATCACAAGCTGTGGGTCTGCACATCAATGCTGTCGCAGCACAGAGCCGCGAAGGCCAACGCGGCATCAAGAAAGTCATTGCCGAACTCGGCGGCAAGAACGCAATCATCGTCGATGATGACGCCGACCTGGACGAGGCCGTCGTTGGCACCGTCGCTTCGGCGTTTGGCTATGCTGGTCAGAAATGTTCAGCGTGTTCTCGAGTCATCGTCTTGGAACAAGTGTATGAGACGTTTGTCAAACGTGTCGTCGAAGCAACACGCAGCCTGTGCGTCGGAGCAGCTGATGATCCAGGCAGTTTCGTGCCACCCGTGATCGATGAAGAAGCACAGCAAAAAATTCAGCAGTACATTCAGCGTGGCAAACAGGAAGCACGGCTCGTGTTGGAGATGCCAGCTCCGACCCCAGGAACATTCGTTGGACCAGTCATCTTTGCCGATGTGCCGCCACACACGACGATCGCGCAAGAAGAAATCTTTGGGCCGGTTCTCTCTATCCTTCACGCCCACGATTTTGCTGAAGCCCTCGCCATTGCCCTCGATACGCCGTATGCCCTCACTGGCGGTATCTATTCGCGTAGCCCTGCCCACATCGAACGCGCGCGACGCGAGTTTCGCGTTGGTAACCTCTATATCAATCGTAAGATTACCGGTGCGATTGTTGGCCGTCAGCCGTTTGGCGGTTTAGGGCTTTCTGGCATTGGCTCCAAAGCCGGTGGGCCTGACTATTTGTTGCAATTCCTTGAGCCACGTGTCGTGACGGAGAACACCTTACGGCGCGGGTTTGCGCCGCGGGAACAGGAAGAGCACGAGGAGTGATCTACGATAGGCAGCATCAACAGTTGACAGAGAGTGAGTCTGCATAGATCAAACGAAACTCAAGAAGTGTCGCCGATTATAGCGGAAGCGGAAGGAAGATGCGAAAACAGGCGCCACTTCCAAGCGTACTCTCTACTTCAACACGCCCGTTATGTGCCTCGACAAAGGTTTTCACAATAAACAGTCCTAGCCCGGTCCCATCTTGACTGCGCCCAACTGTGGGAGGGCGATACTTAAGGAAAAGAAACGGCTGATCTGCAGGAGCGATACCTGGACCAGTATCGCTCACTTCAACCAGAATGCCACGGGCATGCTGCGGCAATGTCACAGGCGACTCACGATCAGAACCTGTTTCAGGCTGCTCACTCCACAGCCGCGCCTGCACCGTGACACGCCCAGTTTCCGGTGTAAACTTCAAGGCATTGCGCACCAGGTTCGAAAAAACCCGCTCTAACGCTATTCCATCGGCTTGCAGCAATGGAAGTGTACTGGCAGTCTCAAGAGTAAGCGTAATATGGTGCCGTTGGGCGATTCCCGCGTACTGCTGAATGACTCGTCGCAGAATCGTGTCAATGGCAACGAGGGTCTTCTGGAAAGTGAACGCGCCAGTCTCAACCCGTGCGATATCAAGATAATTCGTAATCAAGGAAAGAATCGACTGCGCATTCTCGCGAATGCGTTGCACAAACTCGTCTTCCAGCGAAGCGGGGTGATCTTCCTGTTCTTGTTCGAGCAAATCGACATATCCCAAAATCGCGGCAAGGGGATTCTTAATGTCGTGCGCCAGCATAGCCAGGAAATCACTGCGTTGTCGCTCTAGCGCTTTTTTCTCGGAAATATCGCGAAAGATTCCTTGAAAGCCGACCGAGTTTCCATGTCGGTCACGAATCGCGCGGGTACGGCCTTCGACCGGAATAACGTGCCCATCCTTGTGAATGAGTGCGAGTTCGAAGGTCGATGGTGTCGGTTTATCGCCTGCGAGAAAGCGGTGTGTTCGTTCCTCCAAGTATGCGGCCGATGCAGCAGTGGCAACTTTGTTGGCAGGCTGGCCAATCAGTTCGCTCCGCGGCCTACCAAGCAAGCGCTCGGTCCCACGATTGACGCTCGTGAGCACGTTATCGAGGGTAAAAGTCGCGATCGCATCATTGGCATTCTCGAAGAGATTGCGGTACCGTTCCTCACTTTCTCGCAACTTCTCTTCGGCAAGCTTTCTTTCGGAAATGTCCGTTAACACGCCCCGTAAGCCAACGATTTCACCGTTACGTATAATCGGACGGCTGGCACTACGAATCCAACGGTATTCCCCTGACTTTGTTCGCGCTCGGTATTCAAAGGGATGAAAGTTCCCAGCAATCGTCTGCTGGAAGTCCTCGAATAGCTTGGGTAGGTCATCGGGGTGAATGAAATCAACAAAGGGTCGGCCAATCACTTCTTCCGGCGTATAGCCGCCAAATACCGTGACGACCGGACTCATGTAGGTCAGGGCCCCGTTCGCATCAACCGTATAAATGACTTCGGAAATATTCTCGACCAAGTCGCGGTACTTTTCCTCTGATTCGCGCAACGCGACTTCTGCTTCTTTTTGCGCAGAGATATTGCGAATAATGGTGGAGAAAAATTGCACGATCCCATCTGGTCCTTTATGCGCCAGAACTGCCTGTGATACTAATACTTCTCGCCCCTCACGGGTAAGGATCGCCGTCTCGCCACTCCATTGGCCAGTGGAGATCAGAGTTGGAAGAATATCGCTCAGTCGGATACGCACGTCCTCGGGATGAAAATGTAAGACGTTGAGCTCTGCCAGCGACTCATCTTCTCCGATTCCCAGCAATCGCCGTCCAGCACGGTTGAGGTACACCATCTGTCCACTAGGAATGACAATGCCGACACAATCCGTAGTCTCTTCAAGCAAAAATGTCTGGACTGCCGTTAGGTGGTTTTGGTTGTATTGCTCCGAGTTATCCATGTGATGGTTTCTTGTCTGCGACTCCTCTCTTGTTCAAGTAGTATAGTAAATTCTTGGGTACAGACAAAATTTTGACATCAGGCATTGTCCCTGCTCTAGCGAGGAAAAGTAGGGAACAACTCCCCTCAGGAAAGGAGCGGAATCTCCCGGAAAGAGAGAAGGTCCGGGCGGAGTGGAGCTAAAGGTTTGAAATTTGAGGAGAAAAGTCTCTCAGCCTCTAGCCGCGAGTCTTCCCCCTTACGCCTTATAATCACGCAACTTATTGCGTTCGACTTTACCCATCGCATTGCGCGGAATGGCCTCAAGAAAACGGTAAGCACGGGGACGTTTGTATGGCGCGAGGTCGCGTTCGGCTTTTGTTCGTAAGCGTGTTTCTAATGCAGCTTTATCTTCTCCTGGCCGTGGCACGATGAACGCCGTAATACGTTCGCCAAGATCGGGATCGGGAATCCCAGCGACCGCACACTCAACTATCCCAGCATCTGTCTCCAGTACGACCTCAACCTCTCCAGGAGTGACATTGCTTCCACCGACGATGATCAGTTCTTTCATGCGACCAAGAATGGCAACATAGCCATCAGCATCGATAGCCCCTAAGTCTCCGGTCCGAAACCATTTGCCATGAAATGCCGGCGCTGCTGCTTCCGGATTGTTCCAGTAGCCACCAAACACATTCGGCCCTGTGATCCAAATCTCGCCGGTTTCGCCGGACTGAAGCTGCGTGAGCGTTTGTGGATCAAAGATCCCAACCTCGACCCCAGGAACAGGTACCCCTACACTGCCAGGTTTCCACGGACCACGCAGCGGGTTGGAGGTGTTAATGACCGTTTCCGTCAATCCATAACGTTCAACGATCGGGAAATTGAAGTGTTCACGAAAGCGACGGAACGTCTCTGGTGACAATGGCGCCGAGCCGCAGGTGAATACTCGCATTGCAGACAATGACACCTGTGACTTCAATGCTGCGTCGGCATCGACCGCTTCAACCATCCGATGATACATCGTCGGTACACCCATAAAGACGCTGATGCGCTGGGGTCCGAAGGCGCGCAACACAACGGCAGGATCGAACCGCTCAAGCAATACTGCGGCATTCCCAACGTAGAGTGTACCGTACAAGCCGAGACCGAGACCATGTACGTGATGCGGTGGAAGCACGTGCAACAAACGGTCTGTGACTGCCATCTCCCAGGTATCAACCAGCAGTGCTTGCAAATTTGCGCGCACGTTGCCGTGCGTCAGCCCCACACCTTTCGGCATTCCAGTGGTACCACTCGTGAACACCAACAAGGCAATAGCGTCATCGCGACATTCGACTGGCTCGACTCCCGATGGCTGTGCTGGCAGCACCCGTGCAATAGGAATAACACTCGCAGGAAGGTTGCTGACATCACCCACCGCCCACCACGGCCCACGTACAGCGTTCAAGATCTCTGGGCTTCGCGTAATGGTTTCTGGATGAGTAATAGCGAGTTTTACTTCTGCCCGTTGTACAACAGCTTCAGTCTCACGAGCAGTGAGTGCAGGATTGAGCGGGACCACACCAGCACCGACACCCAAGATAGCTAGATGAGCGGTCACCAATCCTGAAGATTTGCCAAGGGAGAGGGCAACTCGATCTCCTGGACCAACACCAGCGGCTTGCAACGCCGCCATCCAGCGAGATGCTTCCTGACGCAACTCTTCACGTGTTTGCTGCCAGGAAATCGTTCCGTCTGGTTCGAGACGTTCAAGGACAGTTGCCGCAGTATTCTTCGTCAGATGATGCCAAAAATTTCGTGCCAAATTCATGGGGGCATTTTTTACCACACCACAATAAGAAGGGGCTAGAGGCTTGGGGCTAGGGACTGGTTCCTCCTCCCCACAAGCCCCAAGTCCCTAGCCCCAAGCCCCAAGATATCCCTAATATTGACAATCGAACGATAAGTGCGGTAGGCCAAACCATACCGACTCCACCTCTAGGAGACTCCTGATGGACCTGAACCGCACTCCCACCCGTCGTTTTACCACCCTACAACAGCAAGTCGCCTATGATGAACGGCTCAAGCGTGTCATGAACCTCATTCATGCCGCGAAGGACATCGACCAGATTCTCGTCGCTCTGCACGATGAAATGTTGAGTTTGTTTGATGCCGAACGCTCAGCGATTTATGCCGTCGATTACGATCGCAAAGAAGTCTACTCCAAATTTTCCGATCTCAACAAGATTCGCGAAATTCGTGTTCCTCTCGGGAATCAAAGTATTGTTGGGTTTGTTGCGACGAACTGCATTATCGTCAATGTCACCAATGCTTACGACAAAGCAGAACTCGCTCGCATCAGTCCAGCACTCGCCTTTGACAACTCATGGGATCAACGCAGCGGAATGCGTACCCGCCAGGTGCTGACCGTGCCGGTTTGTGCTCCTGCCACCAATGCCCTGACTGGCGTCATCCAACTGATCAACAAACGTGGTGCCGAACGCTTTACTCCTCTCGATGAACAGCGCGTACGAGAGGTTGCCCAAACCTTGGGAATCGCCTTACACAATCAATATCAGCTCCTGCGTCGAAAATCGGCAAAGTTCGACACGCTTGTCACCAATAACCTCTTGAGCCAGCAGGAACTCGATCTCGCCATCACTGAAGCGCGCGATAAACAGCGGCCACTCGAATCGATCCTCATGGAGACCTATCAAGTTCGCAAGCATGACATCGGCAATGCATTAAGTGCATTTTACCGCTGCCCCTTTTTCGACCCAGAAGAACAACTTGTGCTGGATCGAGCATTGTTAGAAAACTTGAATCTCAGCTACCTCAAAACTCATGGGTGGGTCCCACTGCACGAGAGCGACGACGAAGTCGAGATTCTTATCGATGACCCAACCGCGTTCACCAAGCGCCAAGACATTCAACGCGTCTTCCCCGCCCGGAAGATTCGCTATGTGGTAGGGTTGCTCGATGATATTGTCGCAGTACTCGACACCGCCCACCAAGAACGCGCTGCTCATGCACCAGTCTCTGCAATCCTGGGCCAACTTGCGGCTGAAGAGCAACAAGGAGGAACAATAAGCTCCGATACGGCCCTTGATGAGAACGACAGTGGCCTCGTACGACTCGTCAACCAGATCATTGCCGACGCGTATAAGGCTGGAGCGTCGGGTATTCACATTGAACCGCACGGACCGCAGCGTGAAGCCATGGTGCGGATTCGTGTTGACGGTCGTTGTGAAAAGTCACTCGAAGTGCCGCCCCAGTATCGTCGCCCACTCGCGTCTCGTCTCAAAGTCATGGCGCAATTAGACATCGCCGAACGGCGCAAACCGCAAGATGGTAAGATCCAATTTCGCCTCCCAGATCGCGAGATCGAGTTGCGTGCCGCGACCCTGCCTACAGCGGAAACAGACAACGAAGACGTCGTCTTACGCATTCTCACTGCCAAAGAACCGATACAGCTTGATAACCTCGGGATGTCCGAGCGTAATTTGCAGGAGTTCAAACGGGTTCTGCAGAAACCCTACGGTATGATTCTCTGCGTTGGTCCAACAGGCTCAGGCAAGACGACAACGCTGCACTCAGCTCTTGCCCAGCTCAACATGCCAGATCGCAAGATTTGGACGGCAGAAGACCCGGTAGAAATCACCCAGTATGGCTTACGACAATTGCAGGTACACCATCGTATAGGTCTCGATTTCGCCACTGCCATGCGTTCGTTCCTGCGAGCCGATCCCGACATCATCATGGTCGGTGAGATTCGTGACCGCGCTACGGCAGAGATCAGCATTGAAGCCTCACTGACCGGCCACTTAATCCTGAGTACATTACACACAAACAGTGCGGTCGAGACGGTAACCCGCTTGTTAGAAATGCAAATGGACCCATTCTTATTTGCCGACGCACTGCTTGGTGTCCTGGCGCAACGCCTCACTCGCACCATCTGCCGCAATTGCAAAGAACAATACCATCCAACCAAAGAAGAATATGACACGCTCGCGTATGGGTATGGTGAAGAAGCCTTTGCCCATCTTGGCATCATCTACAATGATGCGTTCCGTCTGACCCGAGGCAAAGGCTGTCAGGCGTGTCGTCACAGTGGTTACAAAGGTCGCATGGGTATCCACGAGTTACTCATCGCTACAGATGAAGTCAAACGACTCATCCACGCCCGCGCGCCGGTATCAGACATCTTGGCTGTTGCGTTAACCCAAGGCATGACCACCCTCGTACAAGACGGCATCATGAAGACGCTGCAAGGCTGGACTGATTATAAACAAGTCCAAGCTGTGGCGATGCGCTAAGAAAGCAGAAGATTTCCATTTTCGAGAAATTTTCAGGAAATGAAATGGGAAATATCCCTCGATACAACACTAAGTATTTTTTCCCACAATGACAATTTTAATCTTATATATCAAATATTTATGCATGTTATTGACTAGTCTTATATTTGGCATTATCTGGGAAATGAAATGGCTATTAAGTATGAAATTCCCAAGAACTGGATCGCTTACGACGTCAGGGAGGTAGCCTCTTTTCTTATTGAAGCAAAGGCTCAGGTCAGGGCTTTGACCACTCTACCCTACCAACGTGAATGGGTTGAGAAATTACAAGAGATTCAGCTCAAGCGTGAAGTCGCAGGAACTTCGCGAATCGAGGGGGCTGACTTTACCGAGCGAGAATTAGAAGAAGCGTTAAAAGAGAGTCCGCAGCAACTCCTGACTCGCTCGCAAAGACAAGCACACGCAGCAGTGCAAACGTATCGATGGATTGCCAAATTGCCAGAAGACCGCCCTGTTGATGAATACCTGATCCGTGAGGTGCATCGACGTATCGTAACAGGGGCAGACGATGATCACTGCCCTCCTGGCGAGCTTCGGCAAATTGACCAGAATGTCGTATTTGGAATGCCGCGACACAGGGGTATTGAAGGAGGCGAAGAATGCAAGAGTGCGTTCAAGAACCTTATGGAAGCAGTCCGCGGTCCATTCCAGGGCCATGACTCACTCATTCAAGCGTTAGCGCTTCATTATCACTTTGCCGCTATGCACCCCTTTCTTGACGGCAACGGGCGGACAGCACGTGCCGTTGAAGCGCTTATGCTTCAACGAGCCGGGCTGCGCGATAGCTTGTTCATCGCCATGTCGAATTACTATTACGATGAAAAGAATGCGTACCTCACAGCTTTAGCTGAAGTACGACACCGGGACCATGATCTCACTCCGTTTCTTATATTTGGTCTGAAAGGAATCTCTGTCCAGTGTGATCGTCTATCTGCGGAAATTCGTATCAACCTCTCCAAGGCGCTGTTTCGCAACACCATGTATGATTTATTCAATCGCCTGAAAAGCGAGAAGAAACGAGTCCTTGCTCAAAGGCAAATTGAGATTCTCAAGGTCTTGCTTGAGAAAGATTCTATGGAACTCTCTCAGTTGGATGATGAGATTTTCCGTCACTATCTACCTTTGAAAAACTTCAATAAAGCAATGTTCCGAGACCTGACTCAGTTAATTGCCCTTGGAGCAATTGAATGGGAAACAAGTAAGAGAGAGGGAAAAGACGTTTTTCGCATCAAGCTTCGCCTCCAGTGGCCAACTGAGATCACAGAAACTGCTTTTTTCGAGAAAGTCAAAAAACTTCCAAAGGCAAAGACATACCCAATTTTTCAGTAACTAGTGCCTCTGACTGGTCGGTTCTTATCCCTTCGAATCATTGGCACTTTTTCCCCAATCGCGCACAGTGAAAATAAGCCTGCCACAGGCCACCTAGGCAGAGCACCTACGCCAGCGAACAAGGAGGAGCTTATGACTTATGATGTTGTGATTAAGAACGGCACGGTCGTCGATGGTACCGGACAACAACCGTTTCGGGCTGATGTCGCCATTCAAGGTGATCGTATTGCTGAAATTGGCAAAGTCACCGATTCAGCAAAACGGACAATCGGCGCCGAGGGACATGTCGTCACTCCCGGTTTTGTCGATATTCATACGCATCTCGATGCGCAAATCTTTTGGGATCCGATTGCTTCTTCTTCGTGCTGGCATGGCATTACGTCTGTGGTGATGGGGAACTGTGGTGTCACCTTCGCGCCGTGCAAACCCGGAGATCGTGAATACCTCGCCCATTTAATGGAATCAGTCGAGGATATTCCCGCAGCCAGCATCATGGCTGGTATGCCGTGGCAGTGGGAAACCTACGGTGAGTATCTCAAGGCGCTCGATAACGTTCCGAAAGGCATGAACGTCGGTGGCATGGTTGGTCACTGTGCCGTGCGTTATTGGGCCATGGGTACGGAGAGCTTGGATAACAAGCCAGCGAATCCAGACCAGATTGCTCGTATGCACGACATCGTTGCTGAAGCCATCGCTGGTGGGGCACTCGGCTTCTCAACTTCGCGAACGATCCTCCATCGTACGCCAGAAGGTCAGCCGGTTCCTGGTACTTTTGCCGAACGAGACGAGCTGATGGGTATTGCTCGTGCTCTCGGCACACTCAAACGCGGACTATTCGAAGCCGCACCAGGGATCGATAGTGGACGTCCTGAGCATATCAAACGCGAAGTCGCTTGGATGACGGACGTGAGCCTTGCCACCGGACGCCCTGTCACTTTCGGTTTGGCACAGAGCCGTCCACATCCGACAGTGTTTGCTTCCATGCTGGATCAGATCAGTGAGAGTGCGAAACGAGGTGCGCAAGTGTTCGCGCAGTCAACCACACGCGGCATTGGCGTCCTGTTTGGTTTCGTCAATCGTACGCCATTTGATCGTGCACCTTCGTGGCGTGCGTTACGAACACTCAAGCTAGACGAGAAAGTTGCCAAACTGCGTAATCCTGAATATCGCGCCACTATGATTAAAGAAGCTTTGACTGATCCGCCACCAATCGATTTCAGCCAGATCTTCCTGCTCCCCAAAGGCGAAGCGCGCTACGATCATAAAGCAGACGAAAGCCTGGCTGCTCATGCGCAGCGTCTAGGCGTCAGCCCGGCAGAGGCTTTTATCACGCTGTCCATCGAACAGGACGGAAAAGCGGTGTTCAATTATCCGTTCCTCAACCCCAGCTTTGATGCAGTGCAAACGATGCTCGATCATCCACGGGTCGTGATCGGCCTGGGTGATTCTGGCGCGCACGTCGGCCAGATCATGGACTCAAGCTTGCCGACCTATTTCCTCAAATATTGGGTCAAGGAACGGCAACATTTCACGTTGGAACAAGCGATTCGTAAACTCACGCTCGACACTGCGCAACTCTTCGGCATTCAGGATCGTGGTGTGGTTCGTCAGGGTGCGTTCGCCGATCTCAACGTCATTGACTTCAATAACTTGCAGTTACCGGCCCCAACCTTCGTGCAAGATCTGCCGGCTGGTGGTAGCCGCTATATCCAGAAATCAGTTGGCTACAAGCATACGCTGGTCAATGGTCAGGTGTTCATGGATGGTCTGGAACACACGGGCACGTTTGCTGGCCGGGTGCTGTGGAGTGCGTAATTCCGAAGTGGAAACGGCGTAGTCTTTACCGTATTTTCAATCTTTCAACCCTCACCCTAGCCCTCTCCCTTCCAGGGAGAGGGAATATTCACAAGCTACGATCGCTTGTTTCTTTGTCGTTCCACCAGCACCACCCCAGTCCCACTCGCCTTGCACACCAAGATAGGCGCTTCGAGAACATCGGCCGCAGAGTCAGAGACATCCGGCCGCGGACGAATAACTTTCCAGGCCTGGAACTCGAATTTGCGCGAGGTGCGACCGACGTGCGTCACACGCCCATGCGCTTCGATATAGTCCCCAGCATACACGGGAGCAAGAAACTCAATCGCATCGTACGCGCGGAAGAGTCCTTCATCGCCATCAAGTCGAATACTCAGCTCGGTGCCGACATCACCAAAAAGCTGCAGCATGCGTGCACCATCGACAAGGTTGCCACCGTAGTGTGCGTCGTGGGCACTCATCCGTACGCGAATCATTGCGGTGGGAAGTCCGTTCACTGCATCAAGGTGTGGCATATGTCCTCTCACTTACTTGTGGTGCCATCAATGTTTTTGCCCCAGACATACTTTGCTAGCGGTAGCAGCGCGAGCCCGAGTATGACATTCACAAAACCATGCATGTTCCCTGCGCGAACCACCTCTACTCCTTGTAACACCCAGTAGACACTCAAGATAATGAGTCCGATTGCAGTACCTTTCATTGTAACTCCTTGCGGGAAACTTAGAGAGGTTGGCTATTCCATCGCTCTACTTCGACACGACAATCGTAGAACGTGCCACCACCACCAAGGTCCGTCAGTTTCGTTGAAGTGACATTGTTCACGTTGCCTTTGCCCCCAGACAACTTGTCCCACCAACCCCAGAACGTCGCGATTGTTCCTGGCGCAACATTGTGTGAGACTTTGAGCGGCATAACAAATGCCCCACGAGCATTGTAGACGCGCACTTCTTCGCCATCGTGCAGACCGCGGACAGCAGCATCCTGCGGATGCATCTCTATCGTTCGCGCTTCGCTTTCCTGACGGCGCATCACTGGCAGATGACCGTAGGAAGAGTTGAGTGAATCTTTATGTTTGCGAGGCAAGAAGTTAAGCGGATAAGGACCATCACTCAGAGTTTCATGTGGTAGGACGAAGCTTGGCAACGGGTCATGGCCATCACGCGCGAGCTTCTCACAGTAGAATTCAAACTTCCCCGACGGCGAATGGAAGCCGCCTTGCGCACGAGGGAGCAGCTCCGGTGCAGCCCGAGTTTTGAGAAAGGGTTGGCGAACAAACTGCTCGATGGGAATAGTTGGCTTCAGTGTTTCTGCCATCAGTTCTTCCGCGGTTGCATATACCGCAGGTTCAGTGATCCCTAAAGCTTTAGCAAGCAATTGGAAAACCTCAGCATTAGACTTTGCCTCACCGAGCGGTTCGATAATACGACGACTGAAACTGCCAAAGTCTCCACCATAGGCGAGGACGGCATCATCGTGTTCAAACGGCGAAGTCGCAGGCAACACAACATCTGCATAGTCAGCACTGTCAGTGAGGAACATATCGTGAACGACAGTAAACAAATCAGGCCGTTGCAATGCACGTCGTAGCGCTGGCTGATCTGGAAGCGAAGCGGCAGGGTTACAATTGTAGTTGTAGATCACCTTGATCGGAGGATCGAACGACGGATCGAGTAAGTGCTCAGCCACGCGCACCATGTTAATTTCGCGGGTACCGGTAGGAGAAAGATCGGGACGCATCGCTTTGCCGAGATCTTGCGCTGTAAACATGGCACCACCCAAGTTACACATGCCGCCACCAACCTCACGCCATGCACCGGTCTGCGCAGGAAGACAGGCGACCGCACGGATTGCTGCAGCACCGCCACCACTGCGTTGAATACCGATACCGATACGAATCGCTGCCGGTCGCGTGGTGGCAAATTCGCGGGCGAGACGTTGAATCGTGGCGCTCGGCACCTCACACGTTCGCGACAGTTCATCAAGAGAGAGGGAACGCAACCGTGCGGCAAACTGCTCGTATCCGATTGTGTATCGTGCAATATAGTCTGTGTCAGCAAGTCCCCCTTCTTCGATCACTTTCATCAGTGCCAACGCCAAAGCGGCATCGGTTCCTGGGCGGAGGAAGACGTGTTCATCGCATACGCGTGCCGTTCGCGAACGGTATGGATCAATCACAGTCAGTTTGGCACCCCGCTTCTTGGCTTCTTGGACGAGATGCCACACATGCATCCCCGTATTCAGCGGATTCGACGCCCAGAAAATAATCAGTTTGCTCTCAACCAGTCCTTCTGGGGCAAACCCCATGAACACATCTGAGTAGGCTAACGCGCCATAGAGGCCACCAGCACAGATGGTTCGCGCGAGAGTAGATGCCCCAAGTGCATGAAAGAAACGGCGATCGAGCCCGTTACTCTGATACACACCATTATTGCCACGATACGAATACGGCAGAATCGATTGTGGTCCATGCGCAGCAATCGCGTTCTGCATGTTGGTTGTAATGACTGCTATCGCATCATCCCAGGAAATACGTTCAAACTGCGCACCTGGGCCTTTAGGGCCGACTCGCCGCAGGGGATACAACAAGCGCTCTGGAGCATAGACACGGTCGAGGAATTTGTTGACCTTCGCGCACAGGGCGCCACGAGTGAAAGGATGCTCTTTACTCGCAGTAACCTTGATCGCTTTGCCGTTATCGATGGAGACATCCATTACGCAGGAATCGGGACAGTCGTGCGGACACGCCGAGTGAGCAACATGAGGCATAGAGAACCTCCTTGGCTCACGCCTCTACCACAAAATGCGTCGGGAAGTAACGAGGAATGTTGCCGGGGGTCAAGGCTACGACCGGAAACGTTGAACGAGCTGCCAGAGGGGAACCGTCATGAGGCCAGCCCTCGTACCACTGAGAGCACTACGAGAGGACGCCCTTGTTGGCACGTTCCCTTCATTACGTCGTCCAAGCAAAGCGCCAAAAAAGATCCAAATAGCAATCAGCGCCAACAGTGTGTGATGTAGGCCAGTGCGATTCCCACCGTACAACCCACTCCGTAACCCAAGGTATGGGCCGACCACCCAGCGCGTTTCGACGAACTGTCGATGCTCCCATGCCCAGAAGATCGCTAATGCCCGTTCCTCGGCGGTCTTCGGAGACGCCCCATCGGCAAGTCGCAATTCCTGGCCTGCCATACGCGCTTGGCGAGGCGTGTAGATCGGATCACGCCAGATGGCAGGCCACCACAAGGCCACAGCCACATACAAGAGGCGACCAATCCACAAGAGGGCACGAGAAGGCACGATCGGCATAGTGCACCAATACTCTTATCGACCGTCAAGCCTATTCTGGATTTCAGCACCAACGGAAGAATGTGCTGGAGTTGCGTAACCACAACAAGGCAGGTAAGAGAACTGCACTATTTGCGTAGGTAAAGGGGAAACAACCATGCAGCGTCGCGTACAGTCATTGATTGTCACAATCGCAATAGCTCTCTTCACCGTCTTTTTCCTCACCTCTCCACTCTTTGCCGAAGGCGGCTATCCGACGGGATACACGGCATCAAAACCCGCCGCCCAGGGGGAAACGAACGTGCTCGCCCGGTTCGGTGCCATTGTCACTTACATGAACGACAAACTAAACGCCTCGGGCGGCAGAGATTCTTCTCAGTGTTATCGTAACTGCCTCACCGCTGGCATGAACGAAGTTCTCAAATGCATTGAGGTCAAAAACACCTACGCGAGCAGCGAATCATGCGAGAAAGACGGTGCGCAGAAAATGAGCGTATGTGATCCGAAATGCCAATAACAGCCAAGAATAGAGGAGACAGGAGGTAGGAGATAGAATTGAAAAAGATGAAGCGGACTCACATAGCTTCTTCATCTTCTGTATTCTACCTCCTACATTCTCCCCCCTATCGAAAGTGTGGCATCACATCACGGGCAAAGCGCTCCATCGACTTCAACGTATCGCGGTGGTTCAAATTGCCAAAGTTAAAATAAAGAATTACCTCTTCAATCCCGGCAGCCTCACATTTTTTCAGGATCTCGATACAGGCTGCCGGATCACCCGTTACTAAACTCCGCTCGCCAAGCTGTTCTGGTTTCATACTCTTCAGTCGTTCAACAATATCGACAAAATAGGCGATATGCGGCGGCGCGGTTGCACGATCCTCTGGGAACGCCGGTAAGATCGAATGCAAGTAGTACAACAGGCGTTCTTTCGTCTTGAGTTCGTCGGCTTTACTATCCACCACATTGGTAAAATACGAGCACTTCGCGCGCGCATCACGGTGCCCGTGGCTCGCTGCCAGTTCTTTGTAGGTCCGCACGGCATCACCAACGCTGCCGAACATCATGGCTGCAGCGAACGGCGCGAATAACGTGTGAAACCCGTGTTCAGCCGCCATCTCGACTGTCGGACGACTAAAGCAGGCTACATAGATCGGCGGGTGCGGCTTTTGTACTGGTCGTGGTAAACACGTCACTGGTTCGGCAATCTTGTAGAACTTCCCGGCATAGGTGAACTCTTCCTTTGTCCAGGCAATGCGCATGAGATCAAGGCCTTCGGTGAAACGGTCACGACTTTCCTCAAACGCCACTTCGAACGCATCATACTCGCGCTTATCGTAGCCACGACCTGCTGAGAACACCGCGCGTCCGTCACTGAGCAAATCCAGCAACGCAAATTGCTCTGCTACACGGACCGGATGATCGCACGGAAGCAATACCGTCGCCGGTGCAAGTTGGATGCGTTTGGTTTTCGCCGCCACATAGGCGAGAAATGTCGCCGGAGCTGGTAAACAACCAAACAAACCGAAATGATGCTCTGGTACCCAGGCAGAGTTGTAACCCAGTTCTTCAGCGACCTGGCACTCTTCAAGCACTTCACGCAAGAACTGGTTAGGATCTCGGCGTTGCGCCCCGTAGGCTGGGGGATTGTCTGTGAGAGTGAAGTAACCAAACTTCATGCAGCATCTCCTTTGCTCAGCTCCAATAGCAGACTCTTGTCTCAATCCCAACTCCCAGATCCCATCGCTTTCCTATATTGCAACTTCTTGAGAAAAATGTGTTTCTTAAAAAAAGCCGGTTTTACGGAGGGTACCCATGCGTAAATATCTCGTTGCTGGATTATTTGGTCTCTCTGCGTTGATTCTCTTACACCTCTTTGCCACGCCTCCGGCTGTAACGCCCACCTGGACCGTTCAATTTCCCACTGCTCAAGGTTTGAAAGTTGGCGCGATTGTCGAAGAATCCGGCAAGCCGATTGGCAAAGTTGTCGCCGTTAAACCACACACTTCTTCAGACAATGGGAGAGGTGCTGACGTGATCGTCACGCTCGACCCCAATGGCCAGCAACGCTTGAAAGCAAGTTCCACCTTTCTGGTCGCACCGTCAACGAGCAGTAGCGAGCCCGGCCTGCGCTTGGTCGTTTTGGACGAGACGAGTCCCATGCTCCCACCTGGAAGTCACGTCAAAGGCGCAGACTCTGAGCTTGCCATCGAACTCAAGAAGCAGATTGCCGGACTCGACAGCACAGTTCGTGAGGTCGCACGTCAACTTGATCAATTCCGCGGCGCACTCGACAATGTGAGTAAATCAGAAGAAAAACGCAAGCTGGAAGAAGGCGTCGAGGGGCTTGCGGCTACCGTACGACGAGTACAAGACGATGTGACCCGTGTAGTCACGCAAGAACTCGCACGATGGAAGGCAATTTTCGAGAAGATTTTCCCGGCAGAAAAAGAAGCCGAGAAAACAGTGTAAGAAGCTGTTGATAAATTCCCTTGCGGCTGTTCCGATAGGTGGAGCCGTGCTTCGACAGGCTCAGCACGAACAGGAAAATCGCCGCGAATGTGTATGTTCTTCCGTTCACCCTGAACTTGTCGAAGGGTGGTTCGTGTTTTGCTTTCTTGATCTCAAATAGGATTGCTCTATCACCGAGCACTCCGTCGTTCCAACACCTCCAGCCGACTTGCCAACTTCTGCACAACCGATTGCAGGTCGCTTATCACTGCCTGTTGATCCCGAGCGCGGTGTTCATGGTGCGTTAACGCTCGCTCCTGCGCAATCGTGTACAGCGTCAACTCTTCGACCTTCGTCAGTAACTGTAACTGCATCTCCGTGAGATTCAGGCCCCCCTGCTGCGAGATATCCGCTGCCGACGGAATCCCAGGCAAGTGGCGCTCTTTCTCGACATAACTCGCCAGTTCCAGCAACGGGCGCAGCTTGTACTCTGGTGCGAAGCAGAGTTATATCGCATCAAGGGCAAGCTTGCGCTCGCAGGGGCTGGGGGCTGGAGAAGAAGAAAATCAAAAGTCAAATCGCAAAAGTCAAAAGGAACATGAGGATACGAGCTGGGAGCTGGAGACTGGTTCCTCCTCCTCCCAAGCCCCTAGCCTCTAGCCCCAAGTGGGCATCCCTGTAAAGGTCTGAATCTTTCATGATTTCGCGGGTTCTGCTGAGATAGGCGCGTGTCGTGGGGAGAAACTCAAGTTCAGGGAGAGAGAAGGGAACACGCGATGATCTTAGGAGCATGCTTTG
>VGTJ01000056.1 GCA_016874775.1 Deltaproteobacteria bacterium | reverse complement strand
ACCAAGTCCAAACGCGGGCCGAAGAAGCCAGTACCTCACAAACTGAGTGGCAAAAAACAAACGCACGTATCGACTGCGCGGATTCTGGCGATGCGACGGTAGTCAACCGACCTTTACAGGGATGGCCCCTATGCCAAGAGGAGGTCGCACTGCGGCGAAAAGCGTTGTATGTGACTCGCATGGCAGCCTCCCGCTCCACCCCACATCGTACCGACCATGCTGGTATTCGTGCCCCTCGATTTCGTAGCGTTGGTGCACGGGTGCGGGATCTCAAACAAGTCGAGATCACACCAGAGTTTCAGCACGCGCTCGATCTGATCGAACGACATGGGCAAAGTGTCTTTGTCACCGGCAAGGCCGGAACCGGGAAATCCACGTTCCTGCATTATCTGCGCGAAATGACAACCAAGAGCACCGCTGTCCTTGCGCCAACCGGTGTGGCGGCGCTCAATGTCGGCGGACAAACAATCCATTCGTTCTTTCGTTTTCCGCCAACCCTGATTGATCCGCACAGTATTCGTCGCCTCAAGAATGCGAAACTCTTTGAAAACCTGCAGATGCTGATCATCGACGAGGTGTCGATGGTACGCGCAGATGTGATGGACGGTATCGATAGCGCATTACGTATCCAACGCGATGACATGAGCACGCCATTCGGTGGAGTGCAGGTTGTCCTCTGTGGCGATTTGTTCCAATTGCCGCCGATTGTCAGAGATGGAGAGATGAAAGAGTTTTTCGATGAACATTACGGCGGTCCGTATTTCTTTTTCGCCAAGGTTTTTCAGGAACTCCAACCTTCATCGATAGAACTCACGACCATCTACCGGCAGCGCGACAACGCGTTCATTGAGGTGCTCAACAGGATTCGGGAACATCAGCTTGATGCGGCGTTGTTCTCGCTCTTAAACGCTCGTATCCAGCGTCCTGGACAACTCTCGGCTGACGCATCTTTCATTACTTTGACGTCAACGAATGAGGCTGCCTATCGCAAGAATCGCTCGATGCTCGATCAGATCAATGCCAAAGCGTATGTGTATCAAGCGAACGTGACCGGGCTCTTCGAGCCGTCAATTTATCCCACTGAATCTCTCCTGGAGTTAAAACGTGGCGCGCGAGTGATGCTACTGAAAAATGATCCTGAGAAACGGTGGGTCAATGGTACTCTTGCTCGCGTCTTTGCCCTCGATGAGAAGAAAGTCCGTGTCGAGGTCGACGGCACAGCCTATGAAGTGGAGCCCGAGACCTGGGAGAACCGGCAATATCGTTACCATCGCGACACCAACCGCATCGAAGAAGAAGTGATTGGGACGTTTACGCAATACCCGTTACGTTTAGCCTGGGCGATTACGATTCACAAAAGTCAGGGGCAAACGTTTGACAACGTGTTCATTGACCTTGGGCGTGGTGCGTTCGCGCATGGGCAAACGTATGTGGCGTTGAGTCGCTGCACGTCGTTAGAGGGGATTATTTTCAGCCGCCCTATCACAGCTAGAGATGTTCTCTTTGATGAACGGGTCTATGACTATAAACGTGTGTTCCCCCGCGGGTGAGAGGCCGGGATTGCTTGAAGAAGCGTGCACGCAGCGCACGCTACGCTGAAGGCGTTCCGTTGTCCTGAGGAGCGATTGCGAATCTCAATCAAACCATGCGAGATTGGCACACTTGGGATTCTTACCGAGAGACCCTAGCGTGCGCCATGCGCACGGGAATCGGAACAGGCGGGCGCAGCGTGCGCACAGCGCACGCTACCCTAACTGTACTACTCTTCTATGGTCCGATTTCGTGCCGCTCCTTTGCTGACTCCGTCAGCGCGGCAAAAGCCACGGCGATCGTACCGACCAGGGCAATACCTCCGGCACAGAGGTACATCGTGGAAAAGTCAGTACGTTGCAGCACGAGTCCAAGGCCAATAGCACTGAGCCCTACACCGATATCGAACGCCATCATCACCGTTGCGAGCGCCGGTCCGCGATCGTGCACAGTCGAGCGGTCAACAATCCAGGCCATGATAGCAGGATGGACAGCGCCAAAGCCGATGCCTTGCAATACCGCAGTCCATAACAATCCCGACTGTGATGTCGTATAGGCTAAGACCACCATCGAGATGGCGAGAAAAAACATGCCCGGAAGAATCACTGCCGAACGACCAAAGCGATCAGACAATCGACCGGAGAGTGGGCGCAATACAACAACCACGATTGAGTAGACGGTAAAGAAGAGTCCTGCGTTGCCGAGGTTGTGATGTTGGACAAACAAAGGAAGAAACGACACGATCGCGCCAAAGGTCATCGTCATGCACATGGCAATGAAGCCAGGGAATACCGCGACACGGCTAAACAGGGCTGGCCGCGGAGTTGTCTGATGGTCGGTCTGCGGTCGAGACTGATGCGGATCGTGGACCAGTTGCACCAAGAGCAAGCATGCGAGCGCCAAACTCGCTGCGGTCCAGAAAAGTCCCGCGAATCCTAACCACCCAGCGAGCGCGACTCCAAGGGCTGGACCGATCGCCATCGCCAGATTGAGCGCCATGCCGTAATACCCCATTGCTTCGCCACGTCGCGCAGGTGGTGCGAGGTCAGCAACAAAGACGCTTCCCGCAGTGGTGTAGATCGCGATGCCAATGCCGTGAAAAAAACGTAGCGTCATCATCATCGCCACCGACGTCGCCTGCGTGTACAGCGCGGGAAATATCACATAGATCAACGCACCCAGCGCCAAACAGGACTTACGGCTCCACGTATCCACTAATCTCCCTGACAGCGGGCGACTCAGCACTGCAGAGAGCGCGAATGCGCCCATGATCATGCCGACCTGCGATTCTGCGCCATGCAGTTCCTGAACAATGAACAATGGCAGCACCGCGAACAGCAGAAACATGCTGCCGGAAAACAGGAACGTACTAACACACACCAACAAGAAATCCCGCGTAAAGAGCTGTTCTGTAGCTACTGGGGGTGTGATGGTTTGTGGATGTGTAGGTTGTGATGAAGCCGATTGAGCAGGTTGTGACACTGGGCGGGAGTGTAGCTGGGGATGCTCAATGAGACAAGGGAGCAGGGGGGCGTGGGCCGTAAAACGTGATGCGTGTTACGTGGTGCGTGTTGTGTAAATCAGGGAACGTGCTCGATACTATTTGCCAGATAATACGTAACACGTTCCACGCACCACGTTTTGTTATGCCGCCTGCTTCTTCACCCCATTCGTTGCCCAACCGGCAGGAAGCTTTGGTGGCACAGGTGGTTCCAAACCTGTCTCTTCTTTGCAGCGTGCTAAGAGCTGTGGCAATGGCGGACCGAAGTCAAAGGTTTGTATCGCTCCACGTTCTTTGGCCATCTTTTCTCGCAATGTCCGCGTTGCGGCTTCATCGACTTGCAGAGTGTTTGCATCGATGACGACACCGTAGTCACGTCGCGCTTTTTCGCGTGAGACCAGTTCGCGCGCAACATCGATACGTACTTTCTCGGCTTCACGTTGCAATGGATCGCCCCAGCCGCCACCACCGGCAGTTTGGAAGATGAGCTGATCGCCAGGCTCGACTTTGACTTGATCACACTTTGAGGGGAGTACTGTTCGTGAGCCATCGGCTTTGACAAGAATCTTCGTTGACCGCATCCCAGGCCTACCACCAAGAATACCCCACGGTGGTGTGAGCCAGCGATCGTCATGAATTGCGACCTCACCCGGTTCGAGGAAGGTGTACCACTTATCGATGCCGTTACCGCCACGATGCAAACCTGCGCCGCCGGAATCGATTACTGACGCATAGCGGTCAACCCGCATCGGGCAGAAGTTTTCCAGATACTCAGTGGGAATGTTAGTGAACTGCGGCCACCACGAGTGGCCATCCATGCCATCACCAATCGGACGACCAGGAATGCCACCGTAGCTAATCTCCATAATGAAGAAGAACTTGCCGTCTTTATCAGTCCCATTGTAGAGCAAATGTGGACTGGTGCCGTAGCCCGCAGCCGTCGTGAGTTCCGGGCTCTTCTGACCAAGACACCCACTCATGACATCAAACAATCGCGCCAGCGCATGCGTGCGACAACCGAGGGCCGCTGGGAATTTCGGATGCAACAGCGAACCATCAGGTAGACGCGCTTCAATTAGTGGATAGAAGCCATCGTTAAAGAGAATCTGCGGATCATAGACCATGATGAGATAGACGCCGATGAACATCTTGAACATACCTTCGTTCAAGTAGAAGTTGATCGGCCCTAGTGCTTGTGGATCAGTGCCGGTCCAATCGAACACCGCTTTCTCGCCTTCACGCCAAATGGTGAGTTTCATCTTGAATGGGCCGTTACCGAGCCCATCATCATCGACATAATCCTCAAACGACTGTGGCTCAGTCGAGATATTACGTTGGATGAGCGTTTGCACGGCGCGATAGGTACGATCGAGCAGCGCCTGACATGCTGCGAGATAGGTATCGCGACCAAAGCGCTGACAAAGTTCTAGCACACGTTGTTCGGCGGTTTTGCAACCGGCAACAATACCCATCAAGTCCGAGCGGTTCATGACGGGAATGCGAACGTTATTGAGAATGAGGTTCAACACGTCATCATTGAGTTTGCCTTTCTCAAACAGTTTGACAGGGGGGATGCGCAACCCTTCGCCAAAGATGGTCGTCGCATTAGTCGGAAACGAGCCGGGCAGGGGGCCGCCCACGTCCATTTGATGCCCGAACATCGACACCCAACCGATTAACTCGCCTTCATCGAACACCGGCATCAGCACGAGAAAATCGTTGATGTGCGAGATCGCTCCACCGCAGAGGTATGGATCATTGAGCAGGATCACATCACCCGGATAAATCTGCCGATCGAAGGTATCCATCATCTCACGCACATACGAGCCAAACTGACCGACGATCATGCGCCCGTTCGGATCGCAGATCATCGGAAACTCATCGTGCTGCTCACGAATCACCGGTGACATCGCCGTGCGATAGAGCACCGCATCCATTTCATAGCGATAGTTCTTGAGCGCACTTTCGATGATATCGAGCACCACCGGATCGACTTCGATGTTGGGGATCTTGGCGATTTTTACGTCACGCATGGGGGCTCCCTTTCAGGAATTAAAAATTGAGAATTCAAAATTAAAAATTAAGGAAAATTTCAGTCATCGAATTTCTTGAATTTTTCATTCCTCATTTTTAATTTTTCATTGGCTATGCCGCGGGTCGAATCACAATATTAAAATACCGATCCACCTCACCTGTAAAGCTGGGCAGAATTACTGTCGTTGAATCCATTTCCGTGACAATGGCTGGTCCGGCCATACGATTGCCAGGGCGCAGTTTGGTGCGATCGTAAATCGGTGTGGCGAGAAAGTGACCATCGAAATAGACTTGATGTTCGTCGGTCTGCGCATGTTTGGCAGAAGCACTATCGAGGTCGGCTTCGGCGAGTTTCAGCGTTGCGCCTTTGCCTAACGCGACAGCCCGCAAATTGACGATCTCGCACTCGGCATCAAGCTTGAAGCGATATAACTGATCGTGCAAGGAATGGAACTTGTTTGCCAACACTGTCGTGCCATGAGTTTGTAGATCACTGAGTGTCGTGGTGATGGGCAGCTCATAGCCCTGCCGGAAGTAACGCATGTCGGCATTATAGAACACTTGCTGCTGACTACGTGGAATACCCTCGCGTTCGAGCCAGCCAGTCGCCTCTTCGCCCAGGTTTTGCAGGATCTGAATGACCTCAGGACCGGTCATTTGATCGAGCGTACGCAACACTGTGCGGGCAAATTCTTCCCGGTAATCACAGCCGACATCGCCGGTTGCGCAGAGAATACCTGGAGCGGGTGGGACAATAACCGGATACGAACCAATCAATTTGGCGACGGCGTTGGCATGTAGAGGCCCGGCTCCACCAAAAGCGACAAGCGCAAAGTTACGTGGATCATAGCCGCGTTGTACAGAAACGAGTCGGAGCGCACCGTGCATGTTCTCATTGACGATGTCGAGAATACCTTGCGCCGCACGATACACATCAAGGCCGATTTTTTTGCCGATGCGTTCGACCGCTTCTTTTGCTGCTTCAACATTGAGTGACATTTCACCGCCAAGCAAGCGTGGCGGGAGGTGGCCTAAAACCACGTTGGCATCAGTGACCGTCGCTTCAGTGCCACCCCTGCCATAGCTCGCCGGTCCTGGATCGGCACCAGCGCTTTGTGGACCAACACGTAGCGCGTTGGTGATCTCAGGAACGTGGGCAATTGATCCGCCGCCAGCACCGATGCTGCGTACGTCAACTGAAGGAACTTTGATAGGAAAATAGCCAAGGGTAGTCTCGCGTGAGATTGTTTGTGTGCCATCCTGGCACAACGCGACGTCAGTTGATGTGCCACCCATGTCGAGTGTGAGAATATTCGGGAACCCAGCTTTCGTAGCGATGACTAATGCACCAGCGACACCTCCGGCCGGGCCGGACATCACACCATAGACTGGTCGTTCCTGCGCCATACGTAGTGTCATCAAACCAGCATCCGAACGCAAAATGTTGACATCAGCTTTGAGGCCGTGTGATGCGAGTTTCTCAGCGAAGTTCTTCATGTACACTGCGACTTTGGGGCGCACATAAGAATTCATGACGGCTGTCAGCGCACGTTCGTACTCACGAAACTCTGGCAATACTTCCGCCGATGCTGTCACCGGCAGTGTAGGAAACATTTCTTGGGCAATAGCTTTGATCCGTTTCTCATGAACTGGATTGGTATACGAGTTGATCAACGAGACCGTGATCGCTTCAACGCCACGACTCACAAGATCTTGTAAATCTTTACGGATCGCGTCTTCATCAAGCGGTTTGACGACATTCCCGCGTGTGTCGATCCGTTCTTTGGCCTCACGAGTGTTTTCGATAGCTGCTGGCGGTTCCGGTTTCTGCATGATAATCCAACCCGCCAACGGACCAGGCGTCCACGAACGCGCGAGATGGAGAATTTGCTTAAAGCCTTCGGTGGTGATGAGGCCGACCTTCGCTCCTTTGCCTTCGAGCACGGCGTTGGTGGCGACGGTCGTACCGTGCATGATGTGCGTGATCTCACCAGGAGAGATATTGGCGAGACGGCAGACTTTCTCGATGCCATTTAATACGCCAACCGATTGATCGGCTGGCGTTGAGGGCGTTTTCGCCCGGATCATCCGCCCTTTATCTTCATCGACCAAAATCAGATCAGTGAACGTACCGCCAACATCAACGCCAAGTTTCAGAGGCATAGAGATGCGTTTTCCCTTCGTGTCCGAGTTTCCGCCGCAAAATTAGGGGAAATTATGGAGATTGCACCGATGTGCGTCAACGTCGGTCGGTTATCTTTACCTTGTACGTGGGGTATTTCTCTGTCACGATTAACGAGGGAAAACTATGGGTCATACTTTAGAAATACCTGACGCGTTATACGCTGACCTCAAGAAAGCGGCAGACGCAAGCGGTCTTACTCCTGTGGACTGGATTGCCTCCCAGTTGCCTCAAGCCCAGGAAGAAGCCGGACAGGAAACAGAACAGTCGCAAGGTCCTCAAACTCTTGCTGACCTTTTTGCAGGCCGAGTCGGGCGCGTCAGTAGTCGTGAAAAAGAACGCTTGTCTGAAGAATGCGTCAACGACACCCAACCGTTTGACGTCGTTTCGTAGATGTTACGATTTGTGTTGCCGTGCCCACTCTTGCACGCGACGTAACCAATCTGGACTCCGTAACGTTCGATTCTCCTCAAGAAACTGCGTCAGAATGGTGCTGGTCAGAGGTGGTAACACCGTGCTCTGCTCAACTATGGTATATTGTTCGTCTACCCGTTGAAAAATCTGTACGCGTCCGCCTTGATAACCCCACACTTCCGGCACTCCAACTGCAGCATAAATCGGAAACTTGTTAAGTGATGGATTGGTAACATCGATTTCGATAACCAAGTCCGGTGGCGGGTCTACGGCAACATCGATTTCTTCTTTAGCACGTATCCGTTCTACGTTTTGGATATAAAAGCAGGAGTCGGGTTCAAAACCTTTACTCAAGTCCTTACGGGTGAACGTTGTTGAACCGAGGCGTCTGACTTCGATATCCCATTCACCGGTGACAAGATCGACAAAGAGAGAGAGGGCTCGGTTGGGTTCTTCGTGTTTCGCGGAAGGTGCCACAATTTCCAATACCCCTCGGTCGTAGGCAAAGTGCACCGCATTACTCTCTTGGAAGTCAGCCAAGAGGCTCTCGTACGTTGCCCAACTGACACCGTGGAGAATCAGTCGATTCCCTGTCTCAGGCTGTGAACCTGGTTGTGTCATTGGAAGTGCGGATTCTTGTGCTGTTTGCATATCATCCTCTTTGTACGAGAAGAGCATAGCAAAAGAGAAAAAGAGAGAACAGGTTATTGGGGAAAATGGGGAAAAGGATAAACGGAGAAATGGGCAAAGGAAATATTCATTCCCTTTGCTTCTTAATCGGCTCATGCTACAGCAGCAGTCATGAAAATTCTCTTTCACGTTGTTGCGTTGGCTATGGGAGTGTTCTCTGGGGTTGCGGCATGGGGACAGTCGGCCTCGACGGTTGATATGCCTCGCCTGCTGAATGCTGGGAAAGATGGCAAGAATTGGCTCATTCCTGGGCGTGATTATGGCAACCAGCGCTTTGTTCCGCTCGATCAGATCAATACACAGAACGTGAAATCTCTGGCGCTACGCTGGAAGTTTCAAACCGGAATCAAAGATGCGTTTCAGACCACACCGCTGGTTGCTGATGGGGTGATGTACATTACAACACCGAAAAATAATGTCATCGCACTCGATGCGAAAACTGGCACACAGCTGTGGCGTTACGAGCATACCTACAAGACCGACAAATTTTGTTGTGGTGTAGCGAATCGTGGTGCTGGGCTTGGGTACGGTAAAGTGTTCATGGCAACCGCAGATGCTGGCTTGGTTGCATTGGACCAAAAGAGTGGCAAGAGCGTATGGAAGATCGCTCTTGCGGCTCCAGGGGCAGGGAAAGCTGAGACGACAAAAGCATTGGGTTCGTCCGACCCATTACGAGATGCGACCGTGACAGGAGCAAGCGGCGCAGGCGCGAACATGGCGCCATTGGTCTACAAGGGCAAAGTGATCGTGGGTATCACTGGTGCTGGCTATGGTTTACATCTCGAAGGCAAAAAGGGCCAGAAACTTGGTGCTGTAGTTGGTATGGCAGGAGACTATGGTTTGCGGGGATTTCTTGCCGCGTTCGATGTTGAGACCGGCAAAGAAGTGTGGCGCTGGCATACAGTGGCCAACAAAGGCTGGGAAGGTGAATGGCGCGAGGCAACGCAGGACGGTGCGCCACTGCATCGGGATATTGCCGCAGAGAAAGCGGCTTTCACCAAATATGCTGATGCCTGGAAAACTGGTGGTGGGTCGACTTGGACTACTCCCGCGCTAGATCCTAACTTGGGGTTACTCTTCTTGGGTGTCGGCAATCCTTCGCCGCAGATGGATGGACTGACCCGTCCTGGTGATAATCTCTACACCGTGTCTTTAGTCGCGTTGGATGTCGAAACTGGTAAGATCCGCTGGCATTATCAACAAGTGCCACACGACTTGTGGGGCTATGATGTCGCTAGCCCGCCAGTACTGTTTGATACGGAAGTTGACGGCAAGCACGTTGCGGTTGTTGGCCAGGCAAGCAAGACCGGCTGGTTTTATGTGAATGATCGCACCAGCGGCAAGTTTCTTTATAAGTCAGAGGCGTTTGTTCCGCAAGAAGGGATTTTTACGCCACCGACCAAAGAAGGCGTGCGGATTGCTCCAGGAGCGGGTGGCGGCGCGTCGTGGTCACCGGTCTCTTATGATGCGAGCTCGGGCATTGTCTACGTTGCAGGCGTGCACATGCCGACCCTGTATACCGTAAAAGAAGCGCCGGCTGAAAATGGACAACCCGCACAACACTATACGACCGCGACTATGACCGATGAACCGCGCTGGGGAACCTTGAGTGCTATCGATACTCGTATCGGCAAGATCGTCTGGCAAAAGAAAATTGAGAAGCCACTGATTGGTGGTGTCGTAGCAACCAAAGGTGGCCTGGTCTTTGTTGGCGAAGGCAATGGGAAGGTGGATGCATTTGATGCGAAGACTGGAGATCTGCTCTGGCAATATGCAACCGAGGCGGGGGTGAACGCGCCGCCGATCAGCTATGAAGTTGATGGTATGCAATATGTTGCCATCGCCTCGGGCGGGACTCCTCTATTTGGTAACAAACCCGGAGACGCACTGTTAGTGTTTGCGTTACCGAAATGAGAAAATTGAACGATTGGACCATCGGACCATTGAAGCGGTCAAAAATACGGTCACCGCGCCGTGAAAATCCCTCGTGCTTCACAATGAGGATCGGGATGCGCTATATCTAAGTAACGAAAACCGACGGAGAACAGAGAAGGAGAGCCTACCATGACAAATCGAAGTCAACATCCACAAGGCAACGGAGCGGCCACACACTATGACGCGGTCATCATTGGCGCAGGCGTCGGCGGACTGTATGCGTTGCACCATCTACGCGAAATGGGCCTTTCGGTCCGTGTGTACGACGGCGCCTCTGGTGTCGGTGGTACCTGGTGGTGGAACCGTTACCCCGGTGCACGGGTCGATGGTCCGGGCAGCCCATTCTACTGCTACACGTTTTCAGAGGACCTTGTGAAGGAGTGGGACTGGGCCGAGACCCAACCGAGCCAGGAGTCGGTCCTCTCCTATCTGGAGTTTGTCGCTGACCGGCTCGACCTGCGCCGTGATATCCAGCTGGAGACGTGGATCAGCGATGCTCGCTATGACGAAGCGCGGCAGCAATGGCAGGTCGAGACTAGTGCGGGAGCGCGTGTCTCTTGCCAGTTTCTGATCTGTGCGGTCGGCACTCTCTCAGCACCGAACACGCCTGACATTCCTGGTATCAAGACTTTTGCTGGCGAGTGCTACCACACTGGTCGCTGGCCGCAGACACCGGTCTCCTTTGCAGGCAAGCGTGTTGGCGTGATCGGCACTGGTTCCTCAGGGGTACAGGCGATTCCCGAGATCGCCCGTGAGGCGGCACACGTGACGGTGCTCCAGCGCACACCGCAATTCAGCATCCCCGCTCGTAACCGAGCCCTTGAACCTGAGCTGATGCAGCACGCCCGCGAGAACTGGGAGGCTATTCGTACGCAGTTGAATACGAATCCTGTGGGCATGCCGTTCAAGTTCAGCGAGCGTTTGGCCTGCGAGGATACTGACGAACAGCGCCAGAAGCTCTACGAAGATCTCTGGCAGAAGGGCGGCTTTCACCTCTTGTTCAGTAGCTATGCTGATCTCTTGACCAATAAAGAGGCGAACCGCACGCTGGCCGAATTCGTGCGCGGCAAGATCCGCGAGACTGTGCGCGATCCCAAGACCGCTGCGAAGCTGATGCCTGACTATTACCTGGGCACTAAGCGCCAACTCCTTGATAATGGCTACTATGAAACTTTCAATCGCGACAATGTGACTCTGGTTGATCTGCGCGAAGACCCGATTCAGGAGATCACGCCGACAGGGGTACGCACAGCCACGGGTGAGCACCAGCTCGACATGCTCGTGTTAGCCACCGGCTTTGACGCCATCACTGGGACCTTGCTGCGCCTCAACCCTAAGGGCCGCGGCGGCGTCAGCTTGAAAGACAAGTGGAGCGCGCGCTTCGACACCTACCTCGGCATAACAATCGCAGATTTCCCCAACCTGTTCATGATCCATGGTCCTGGGTCACCATCTGTGCTGTATAACATGCCGCTGGGCGCTGAACGCGAATCTGAGTGGATCGGTAACTGCGTGCGCCACCTGCGTGAACAGGGGCTAGGGACTATAGAGGCCACTCCCGAGGCTGAGAAGGTGTGGGATCAAGAGGTCGCCGACCTCGCCAACACCACGCTCTATCCGCTTACTGACTCGTGGTACACAGGGGCCAACATCCCTGGCAAGCACCGCCAGTTCTGCGTGCATTTGGGAGGCCCGCTCTACTTCCAGCGCATTACTGAGGTTGCTGCTAAGGGCTACGAGGGCTTTGTGTTTGAGCGCGAGCGGCGTGAAGAAGTGGCCGCTGCGGTGTGAGCGTATGAAAACTCGTATGTTGACAGAGGGCTAAGGTCACACCAAGTTTCTTCTCTTTCAAGGAGAAGGAACCTAGTGGTACAGCTGTGTAGTGAGTGCTGAACAGTATTGGCCTAACCCTCCGTTGAGAGAGAAAGAACAGGCTGTGAACGAGAGCGATTTTCAGTTGGTGTAATCTTGATCGTTATCCGCTCTCGTTGCTCCGCATCTTCCCTCTCCCTGGCAGGGCAATGGCGTTAAGTTAGCAGCTTTCTGATTCCCTCTCCCTCAGGGAGAGGGCTAGGGTGAGGGGATGAAATATAAGGCTGCTAGCTTTTCGATCCCCTCATCCTGACCTTCTCCCGGTGGGAGAAGGAACCCACATCCGCAGGGTCGTGGCTTAACTTAATACCCTTGCCCTGGCAGGGAGAGGGCAAGGGTGAGGGTCGAAAGCTGAGAATTCGGATAAACGCAATAGCAACTGGCATACTTTCAAACTTGTTGGTGAAGAAAACTTTTGCTAGCGTTGTTCCTCGCTTCTCACTATGTAAAGGAGGAACACACATGGACAAAGCGACCTTTCACAACGAGATCAACAAGATCGTGGCTGAACATCGGCTCGACCAGCATCCGTACGTGAAGCTCGTCAATCAGGGCAAGGCGACTCGTGAACAGCTCAAAGGGTACCCCATCCAACACTACGAAATGACTGTACGTGACTCCGCACCGCTCTCCGCCAGCGTGTTTCTCAGGATGCAGGACATTGCTCCCGGCTCGTCGGCACGAGGCGCTGCGAAAAGTTTCGCTGAAGAGGCGCTGGGCGTCTACAGCAACTCGGCTGGGCACTGCGATCTGCTCTTCGAGTTGTGGGAAGGTGGCCTTGGATTGCCTAAAGACCAGTTGAGGAAAGCGGTTGCCTCGTCTGATGCGATGGCCTTCAACGGGTGTATGTATCGTCTCTTGCGGCTCAAACCGCAGTTCATCGGCGCGATCGGTCTGATGGAAGAGATCGAGGTCGAGGCCTATCGCATGCTGTGGGAAGGGATGGAGCGGCATTACGGCATTGGCTTAGAGCACCTGCGTTTCTTCACAGTCCATTACAAGGCCGACAAAGAACATGGCGAAGCGGGCCATCGGGTAATCGATCATTTTGTGACCGGCAGCGGGCGCGAAGAGGAGTTTCTCGCCGAAGCGCGGACGCTGGCACATTTTTTCTGGAAGGGCTTTGACGCGATGATGACGGTGTGACCCTTGTCCCTTGGGCTTCAGGTGGTAAGGCTTCGTACACGAGCTGAGTACGTGCTGAGAAGCTGAGCTTGGCACGAAGCCTCTGCGGCATTCATGACCCACCTCCGGTCAACTGACCGTCCAGCCGCCGTCAATAATGAAGGGGGCACCGGTGGCGAACGACGCATCATCACTGGCCAGGAACAAGGCGACTTTGGCGATCTCCTCCGGGTCGGCCATGCGGCCAAGCACCGAGATGCGATCGATCGCTTTGGGATTGGGTGGTTGGCCCTTACGGATGCGCTGCGCCATTGGCGTCTCAATCGCACCGGGACAAATGGCATTGACGCGGATGTTGTATCGTCCGTATTCGAGCGCGGCCACGCGCGTCAGGGCAATTACGCCGGCCTTGGATGCGGCATAGGCGGCACCACCACGCACCGCGACTAAGCCCGCAATCGATGCTGCGTTAATCACCGCGCCGCCGCCAGCCTGCACCATGTGAGGGAGGACATACTTCATACCCAGGTAGACCCCGCGCAGGTTGATGGCGATGACCCGGTCGAACTCGTCTTCGGGCAGGTTGGCAAAGTAGTGCGACGCGCCTTCGATCCCGGCGTTGTTGTACAGAGTCGTTGGTGCGCCAAAGTGAGCGACGGTGTCTGCGACCATGCGCTGGACATCTTCACTTTTAGAGACATCGGCGCGCAGGGCGAGCGCCTGTCCTCCGTGAGTTGCGATAGCGGCGACTGTTTCTTTCACCTCTGCTTCGTTGGTATCGACCGCTGCCACTTTTGCGCCTTCGCGAGCGAAGAGCAATGCAGCGGACTTTCCCATGCCCGACCCGGCACCGGTGATTATCGCAATCTTGTTGGCGAGTTTCATGCTTGTGTCCTTTCTTTCAGGTCCAAAGTCTAAAGAGCAACACTCAGAAAGTCGAGAGTATGAACTCACTGCAGATCCTCGCGCTTTCCCTTTCCAGTTCCGTTGCAAATCACGGCGAAGGTGCTAAGTACGTCGGCAGGTGCGAACCCTGGGAGGAAAGCCATGTTCACAATCGGCAAAGCATTTCATCTCCTGCATGTCGTCAGTGATCTAGATGCCGTCGATGGGTGGTACGACGACGTCTTTGCCGTGCGCCGATTCGTCCGCAATTCGATGAAAGCCGCGATGCGCAAGGCGTCGTTGGTCTTGATCGCCGACTTTGTGATGGAGCCGGCGCAGCCTTTACGCTACATGCAGGGGTGGGAGAAGTCAGCACTGGGCAGGTTCTATTCCCGCTATGGGCAGCACTTTCATTCGATGGCTTGGTATGTGGACGACCTGGCAGAAACCTGCGCGCGCTTGACCGAGAGAAAGATCCGCTTGTTCGACATGGTGGGGAACGTCGTAACCACACCCTCACCGCGGGACGGCGCCGTCTGGACACACCCGCAGGATACCCACGCGGCGTTCGAGTTTGCCGCTGTGCCCAAATTCTTCATCGATCCGCGCCTGCAGCCGGGTTGGTCGATTGAGTTTTCTCGCGATCAACATACGCTCGGGATCGAGTGTGCTTCGCATTTGACGGTGTTGTTTCGTGACCTGAACGATGCCCGCATCGTCTATCAGGAGGCGCTGGGCGGCACGTTGATCCATGAAGCTGACGTGCCGGGGCGCAAGCGCAGCCGCTACTACGCCGTCGGTGCAGACACCATCATCGAAGCCGTGCAACCGTTATCACCGAGCAGTCCCGAAGGTATGGACCTGGCGCGGGTAGGCGAAGGGATTTACTCAGTAACGTTCAAGACACAGAACTTGAAACGTGCTGCGGAGCATCTCCGTGCGAAAGGTCAACGATGTACTGAGGATGGCGACTCGCTGGTGCTCGACAGCACGCAAGCCTTTGGGATGGTGATCGGGTTGAGCGAACATGATATCCCACATCGCCCGAAGTGAGTCTGTCTCTGAATGTCTCCTCTGCTATCGTCAATGGATGGTAGCGTGCATGTTCGGCCGTAGAGAAGCATGCCCACGTCTCTCCCGGCCAACGACTAACCCTGGGCAGTAAGAAAAGGAACAACGATGTCGGCAGTCAGCAAACTTCCAGTGAACCCAGTTTCAGGCTTTCCCACCACCAACATTCAATGGCTCCATATCGAAGGAAGTCCGAAATTCGACTATCCGATTGATTACTGGGTGGCGGTGCTGGGGGCACAGCCAGAGAAGAACAGGATTGACTTTCTCTCCAAATGGGCGCCGAACTCGTACTGTCACTTCCATCGGCACCTCGGTGAGACCACCACCCTCGTGCTCGAAGGCGAACAGCACATCGTCGAGACCACACCTACGCAAACGATCCATAAAGTCCGCAAACCTGGATTTTATGCCCGCACCCCTGGTGGCGATATGCACATGGAGTACGGAGGGCCAGAAGGGACAGTGGTCCTCTTCAGTTGTCAGGCCGTCGACGGGCGCCTCTTCGAAGTGCTCGACAAAGACGAGAATGTCCTTGCGGTCGCGACGATTGAGAGCTTTCTCTCCGGAAAATTCGCTGCACGACCGCGTTCGTAGCGTGAATGTCAGAGCTGAACCCTTGACTGACGCACTGTCAATCAAGGGTGCATGGTGCGCTCAACACAGCAAAGAAAAAGGAGGGTTGAAGTGATACCCTCCGCCTCTCAGGCTTCTGCCGCAGGCGGGGTCGAGCGGGACCGCAGAAACTCAATGATCCCTGGCAGGATCGAGACAAAGATAATCCCCAGAATGACAAGGGTGAAGTTTTCTTTCACGACTGGAATATTACCGAACGCATAGCCTGCAAGCACACAAACACCGACCCACAATATACCGCCAAGGACGTTGTAACTTGCGAACTTGGCGTACGTCATACTGCCGACACCAGCGACGAACGGCGCAAAGGTTCGCACGATCGGCACGAAGCGGGCGATAATGATCGTTTTGCCTCCGTACTTCTCGTAGAACTGATGGGTTCGGTCAAGATACTCTTTCTTGAGAAAGCGACTATCAGGTTGTGAGAATGCCTTCGGTCCGATGAAGTGACCAATGGCATAATTGACAGCGTCTCCCAGTATAGCGGCAACGGTCAGCAGCACCAGCAGCCAGGTCAAATCCAGCGAACCGGTTGCGGCAAAGGCACCAGCCGCGAACAGGAGCGAGTCGCCGGGCAGAATCGGCGTGACGACCAACCCTGTCTCACAAAATATGATGAGGAACAGAATGACATACGTCCAGGTGCCGTAGTTTTGGATGACGGCTTGCAGATGGGTGTCGAGATGTAAAAAGAGATCAATGAATTCTTTGATGAGTTCCACGGGTATCCTTATCTGTTGCGTGTTACGTGGTACGTGGTGCGAAAAAAAGAATACAGGGGCCAGAATACAGAAGTCAGAATAGGGCAATAAGAAAAGGTGTGTTCAAGCCCCGCCGGAACCCCTTTCCTCCTAAATTCTGACTCCTGTCTCCTGAATTCTGTGTCCTATTCTTACGTATCACGTTCCACGGTTTTACATTCCCTTCTCTACCAACACCCACGCTGTCTCCGCCAACACGCGACAACGGTCGCGCCGCAAGATTGCCTCTGGCGACGCGGCATTTCCTTCCAGCCCGCGTTTGTATACGCCTTGTGAAATCGCGGCAAGCCGGAAGAGCGACAACACCATGTTAAATGTCCAGTCGGCGGTTCCCTGACGGCTACTTTGCTCACAGTAACGGGCGACCATCTCGTGCTCAGAAGGAATACCGTAACTCGGGTCAAGGTGCGTAATATCTCCACGCGTAGGATCGGCAACATAGTACGGGATGCAGTTATACGCGAGATCTGACAACGGTGCCCCGAGAGTGCTCAACTCCCAATCGATCACCGCTAATACACGTGGTTCGGTCGGATGGAAGATAAGATTCTCTAAACGAAAATCGCCGTGCGCGATCGTTGTCTCACTGTCATCGGGAATATGCTGAGGCAACCACTGCATGAGGTGGTCCATCGCTGGGAGATTCTCGGTTTTCGTCGCTTCATATTGCTGTGACCAGCGAGAAACTTGACGAGCCAAATACCCACCTACGCGCCCATAGTCTTCAAGCCCGACCGCGCGGAAATCAACGGCGTGTAATTTGACCAGGGTATCGACCATGCCTTCATAGATCTGTCGTCGTTCAGTTGGTGAGAGGCTCGGCAACGTTTGCAGGCGAAAGACTCGGCCTTCGACAAAGTCCATAACGTAAAAGTCAGTCCCCACAACAGTGGGGTCCTGGCACAGGACATGAGTTTCCGCCACTGGTACACCAGTGTGTTGCAGTGCGGAGATGACGCGACACTCACGATCGACAGCATGGGCTGAGGGAAGCAATTTGCCCGGTGGCTTCTTGCGCATAACATACCGTTTGCCTGCTCCATCGATGAGGATGAAGGTTGGGTTCGACATTCCCCCTTGCGTTTGCGTCACCGTGAGGGGGGTGCTGAAGCCAGCCACATGCGTGCGCAAATACTGCGCCAGGCGCGCTTCATCAAAGCGATGTTGTTCCAAGACGGGGATAGTTTCCGTCGTTAATGTCGTCGCGGCGATAGTTGACATAGCTAGCCTCCTCAAGGAAGACCCATGTGGCAGTTGAATCACTCACGACGGCGGGGTGCAAGGGCGTGACGAAAGGCGTAAAACGTCTTGTGCAAAACTAAGCAGGGGAGGGGTGGTGGTTCTGTTTGACCTATTGGCGGGTTATACCTCTGTCAGGCGAGGGTCCAATGTATTTCTTCAGACTCCGTGCCTCTTGTCTTCATAGCGAACGCTGCCGCCTCATTGGGTTCCTGTTGTTGATGGCTTGTGTGACTTCGTGTGCGACGACGTCTCCCACGCAACGCCGCCAACTCATCTTTACAAATGAGCAAGAAGAGTTGGCGCTTGCAGAAGTGCAATACGGCAAGTTGCTGGATACGGTTGTAGTGAATTACGATGCCCAGGCCAACCACATTGTCAGGACTGTCGGGCAACGGCTTGCGCGGGTTGCGGCCAAGAGCAATTATCTGTGGGAATTTGTTGTGATCGACGCTCCGGATGCGATCAACGTCTGGGTCCTTCCCGGCGGTAAAGTTGGTGTGTCTACGGGCCTCTTTCCTGCGGTGCAAGACGAAGCTGGATTAGCCATCGTTGTAGCGCATGCGATGGCACATGCCCTCGCGCGTCATCAAAGTGAGAAGGCCACACGCGATGTGCTCGTTGAGTTGAGCACGATGGGAACCTCGTTCGCTCCAGGGCTTGTTCAGCAAACCTTTAGTCTTGGCACCAATCTGGGGTTGATCTTGCCTTTTGGTCGTGTGCAAGAAGAGGAAGCGGATTATCTTGGATTACTATTGGCGGCGAAAGCAGGATATGATCCAGCTATCGCCGCAGCCGTGTGGGATCGCGTGCGGTATAGTGGTGGAACCCCCGCGAAACCTACAGAATTTCTCGTTGCGCATCCCGACTATGATACGCGTGGTGCCAATCTGCAAAAGTGGTTGAACGAGGCGATCCCTTATTACCAGCAGACTGTCGCGGTTCCTCCTGCACGATTACCAACCCTCGAACAGATCGAGCGCCCTGTCATTCTCGAAAAGACGGACACGAAAACGGGCGAAGAGCGGGCCGTGGTCACCACAGAAACTACGACAAGCGCTTCTCAGTAAACCTGGGACGCTGTCTTTCATAGGTCAGGTCAATAGTGTTCGGCATTCGCTATGCATGTGTGAAGAAGGGTTCCTTCTCCCCTGCGGGGAGAAGGACAGGGTGAGGGGAGAAAACGAGGGTGTGGCTGACTGCGTAGTGCATTACCTTCACTCTAAATCAGACCATGAAAGATTGGCACACTCGCGTTGTCACCCTGAGTGAAACGAAGGGTCTCTCTGAGAGATTCTTCGCTGCGCTCAGAAGGGCACGATTTGGCGTCTGGAGTGTAACGTGTACGAATGTTCTCAGGTCTGATTTAGCCCACTCCCTGGCAGGGAGTCTCATAAGGGTAGGTTTTTTATCCAAGCCTCAATTGGCGCGGATTTCCCGTCGTGAGGAGCCGCGTGTTCGTCATGCCCGCGCAGGCGGGCATCCAGGAGCTTCACCCCTGAACGATTGCGTATTCCCCCTGGATTCCCGCATTCGCGGGAATGACGTCTCGTCTTTTCTCAGCGTAAAAGCCTACCCCTAAAAGGCCAGGGAGAGGGGATTGGCTAGCTGCCGCCTGTCGGCGGTCTGTGACCCAATCCGGAGTGATGATCCGGCTCGTGTATCGGAGACAAATGAAGCCGCGGAAGCGGTGATGCGCTGTGCCTGAACGGTAGAGAAACGTGCGCAGAAATGCTAAATCAACCATACGCCTGTAACGCGCTGTTCCGTTATTTACCGTTGTAAGAGAACTGTGAAGAGCTTATGTCATATCGTACCCGTGCGCAGTGCCTTGTATTTGCCCTCATCGCGATAATCAGCGGGTGTGTGCATTCGACCAAGCCTGTGACAGTAACCGAGCACGTGAGGGAAATGCCAAGACCATCTTCACCGCCAGAGTGCAAGATTCCGGTCCTGACGACTGCCCCCAGCGAGCCGTATGAGGTCATTGCTCAGGTCAAAACCTACGGGAACGTTGAAACGGATCAAGCCGAGATGGATGATGCACTGAACCGCGAGGCCTGTGAACTCGGCGCACAAGCCGTGATTGTCCAGCCAGCGAAAGGGGTTGGACGTGCCGATGAGGTGTCAACGCACGCGGCGGGAAGCAGTGACGAGGACTCCGCGAACACAGTCGAGTACGCTTCTCAGATCGTTGGGCTCGCGATTCGCTATAGTTCCGAGGTCGCCCCACAACAATAATGTCTACCAGGTATTGCACCCCCCCACTTCTGGATACCTGCTCCTCGATACGGATGAGGGACAGCCTGCGCGAGCCTGACGTGCAACAAACTAGTACCGTGTCTCGCAAGTTCATTCGCGGTGAAATCGTAGGGCGCGTACCACGCGCCAGTCAGTTGGCGCGCTTCGCACGCCCTACAACTGCTCACGAAGTTATGAGACACGGGACTAGGCTTTCGTCCTGTCCGTGCACGCGAGAGTTCCGTGCGGGAAGGTTGAAATGGGCTGTGATGTTCCTTCTTACGGTCTGTGGGCTGTTTGCACGGCTGCCTAGCGTCTGGGCACAAGAGCAAAATGGTGACCCGACGACCTATACAGCACAAACATTCTATGCCTGGCTCAAACAGCATGCCGATGCCAAACCAGCCTTTACGCCTGGCGACACCTTGACGAACGCTGACCTGGAAAAGATCAAACCATTCATGCTGCCTGGCTATTTCGAACAATATGTGAAGTGGAAGGAGATGAAGCTCGAAGTCGTCGACACCTATCACGTGAAACCGCACAAGATGGTGCGCGACTGCAATGCAAGGTATCAACGACACGTCAAACTCGCCGCGGACGGCTCTTTAGAGAATTATGTTTGTGGCTACCCTTTCGCGAACACAGCCATTCAAGAAGGTGATCCCCAAGCTGGTATCAAGGCGGCGTGGAATTATGACAAGCGATGGTCCTGGCGGGGATACTACGTTCGCAATGCGTTGGCAACGACGTTCCGGTTCGGCGGTGAGCACACTGCCCCTGAACCAGAAATGCCACCCGAAGCGTGGCGTGGGACGAAGTCCCTGACGAAATCTGAAGACTGGAAGTACGACACCAAGGCCATCTACGGTGGTGGTGGTAAGTTCGAGCGTAGCCTTGGCTGTTTCTACCATCGCGCTTACTATTCGCACCTGCCGATGTTTGAGAAGAACAACTATCGGCTTCCTGGTATGGCTGACGCATCTGAGGTCTACTGGAAGGAGTTCACCGGGTTCTTCTCGCCGCTTGATGTTCGTGGGGCGGTTTTCATCGTCACTCGCTATACCGACCCACGGCGGGCTGATGACGGGTGGGTCTATGTTCCGAGCCTGCGTCGGGTACGGCGCCTTACCGCTGACGTGAGATCTGACTCCCTCATGGGGACCGATCACACGCTTGAAGATGCCTATAGTTTCTCTGGACGTCCGCTGGAGTGGAACTGGCAGTTCCATGGCTACAAAGACATGCTTGTCGTACATGCCAAGACCAAGTGGGAGGACGACGGCGTGCGCTACGGTGGCCCGGACGGCTGGTTGAATAATGACGTGTGGCAACTCCGTAGGATGATGATTCTTGAACGGTCTCCAAAAGATCCACGGCATCCGTACTCTCGTGTGATTATGAGTATCGACCCGGAAACCTGGGAAGGATGGATGATGGTTGCCTTCGACCGGAAAGGCAAGCTGTGGAAGCTGTGGCAGTGGGGGTATGCGTGGAGCGATGACGCGAAGCGATTCACGGAGATGAACCACGGTCGTGCTGCGGCTCACTGGCGTAACGTTGAAACCGTCGACCTGCAGAATGGTCGTGGCAACCTGTGGCGGGAGTACGGCGGCGGTCTTCCTGATTTCTCGGTCGATTTTCTCACCAAGCTGTACGACCTCAATCGGCTTGCGGAAATGCATCGCTAACCGTTTCTGACCGAGGGACGGAAGCCCGTTCCTCGTCTGTACTCATCATGATGGTGAGCAGGCAGTGCCCGCCGAAACCTGGCCGGGAATTGACCGAACCCATTTCGTAGTGAATACAGGGACGATACAGAAAGCGCTGGAGGTGTTATGGCGGCACCAGTCGTTGACCTCAACAAACATTGGTCGCTGGAGTATCCAGACCTGGGCACTGAGCCGGTTCCGACCGAACCATGTATATCGTCCGAGTACTTTGAGCTTGAACGCGAGCGGGTGTTCAAGAAGGTGTGGCTCTATGTCGGTCGGGTTGAGGAGATCCCCAACCCAGGTGATTATTTGATGAAAGACCTGCCAGCGGCCAACACGTCAGTGATTGTTGCCCGTGGCAAAGATGGTGCTGTTCGTGCGTTTCACAACATTTGCTCGCATCGGGGCAATAAATTGGTATGGGACGGTAGTGGCTCTTGTCGTGGTTATTTCTCCTGTAAGTTTCATGGTTGGACGTACAACACTCATGGTGAGTTAGTGAATGTACCAGATGAAGAGATGTTCCATAACTTTCGCAAAAGCAAACACGGACTCGTTTCGGTCGCTTGTGAGGTCTGGGAAGGGTTCATCTTTATCAACTTAGATCCCCAGCCAACCCAGACACTTACTGAGTACCTTGGCGCACAAGGCGAACGCCTCAGCGGTTTTCCCTACGAAGCGATGACCGCCAGCTATTTCTATCGCACCGAACTCAAATGTAACTGGAAGATTGCCCTCGACGCCTTTTCCGAAGGCTACCATGTCAACTACGTACATGGCCGTTCATATCCAGATACCTTTACGGGTAAGGATAATCCCATGTGCCATTTGCCGGAGGTGCGACTCGATGGTCCGCACCGATCGTGTGTGGTCTATGGTAACCCTGATCACAAACCAAGTCCGGTGGCGGCGCTCGCGTATCGTTTTGGCGAATCGGTGACGAAACGTACGGCAGCGATGGAACAGTTGCCTCCAGGAGTGAATCCGAATCGTGCACGCGAGTTTGCCTTTGATATTGCGGGGCTCTTCCCAAACTTGCTGTTACATGTGTTGCCGGGAATGTGGTTTACGCATCAGTTCTGGCCGTTAGCGGTTGATCGCACCCTGTGGGAAGGCAAGGCGTATTGGCCCGCGGCGCGCACGCCTGGCGAACGTTTCGCCCAGGAATTCAACAATGTGGTCCTGCGCAGTGCCTGGTTAGAAGATACCGGCACGATGGAGGCAACCCATCAGGCGTTGTCGTCCGGCGTGAAGAAATACTTCATCTTTCAGGAACAAGAGATCCTCATTCGTCATTCGTACAAAGTGTTGGAGGAGTACGTTGGCTTCTACAAGAAGAATGGGAAGAATGCTGCAAAGAAAAGAGGAAAATTGCAGGCAGTACGCACCACGTAACACGCAGCACGTGCTGCATCGTGCGGATGACGTCTGCAAGAGGAAATGGATATGACTCAAACACTGCTTCCCTCGCAGTTTTCTGACCTCGAACCCCTCGCTGAGAAGTGGGCATTTGCCACACAGAACCAACGCGAAGCCTGCCGTAGAGCACGTACACCAGGCGAAATTCGCGAGCTTTATGACGTTTTGCTTACGCGTATGGATGCGATCCTCGATTATCTCAATCAATTTACCCTTGAAAATATGCCACCAGAGGCGCAACGTTTGATGTATCTGACGTTTGCTCTCGCCGAAGTTGCTCCGTACGTCGAATGCTACAACAGCAATCCCTGGGTACCGGATAGCTTTGAGGACATACGGATGGTGGCGGTGCATGGAGAGCGGGTGGGATGAGGAAAGTAGTCAGTATTCAGTAGACAGTAGTCAGTAGAAAAGAAAAAAGAAGTGTTGGGCATGAAGGGATGGGCTGTTTTTTACTAGTAGTCAGTCCATTTAATTTTGAGGGATAGGGTTTCGTCATGCCCGCGCAGGCGGGCATTCAGGGAAATTCAGCAGTGGCCTGTCGTTAAGCCTCCTGGATTCCCGCATTCGCGGGAATGACGTCCCTTGAGTTATCCATCAAAACTTTCTGGACTATCTACTAGCCCCTAGTCCCCAGCCCCAAGTCCCAAGAGGAAACTATGTCACATCCACTCCGTTTCGGTACCTACACCGAAATCCAAGGCCCGCCCGGTCGTAGTCACGCCGAGTTAATCTGGGATATCGTCGCGTTAGCTGAGCATACGGATAAAAACGGTTTCGATGTCTTTTGCACGCTGGAACATCCGTTTTTTGAGAAATTCGCCGTGAATCCCAATCCGCTCGCACTCTTCTGTACGATCGCACAGCGGACGAAGCATATTCGCTTTCGCGCGTTATGTCACACCTTGCCTCTACACAACCCGATGATCCTGGCGGGGGAACTGACTGAAGCGGATATTCTGACCAATGGACGACTTGATGTTGGTGTGGGTCGTGGACACGCGTGGCTGAACGAACCAGCGAACATCGTGATGGAAGAGAATCAAGAGCGATATGTCGAAGCGCTCGACATTCTGGTGAAAGCATGGACTGAGGAGACGTTCTCGTACAACGGCAAATACTACAAAGTGAAAGATCTATCGGTTGTGCCGCGGCCTATCCAGAAGACACCAAAGATCTTTCAAGTCGGCACCAGCGCCAAGTGGTTCAAACGCGCGGCTGAGAATAGCTGGGGCGTTTGTGTTGGTGGTCCAGCACCGAACTTTGTTTTTGCTGAGCCAGCCCGCATTTATCGTGAAGCCTGTCGTGCCGCTGGAACCACGCCGACATTAGGCTGGATCAAAGCCATTTATCTTGACGAAGACGAAACGACCGCATTTCGCGAAGCCGAACAACCAGTGCGGAATTTTATCGACTTCAATGTCTCGCCGATGGATTCGCTCGCCCGTCACACAGAGACCGAGAAGAAGCGACTCGCTGATGCGGGGTATGCCTTTTATGCCGCCGATGATTTTCCCAAGCTCCGCCAACTGCCAGTGAAAGACTTAATCGCTGCGGGAATCGTGCTGGTTGGGACGCCCAAGAAAGTTGGGCAGCAACTCCTGGAATTGTGGAGAGAGCATCGTTTCGATGAGTTGATTATCATGAGCCACTATGGCGGCACGCAGCGTTGGCAGGCATTGAAGACCCAGGAACTGTTTGTGAAGCATATTATGCCGATGCTGCGGGCGGAGACAGCGAGTGCGGAGGCGCAGCCTCAGTTATAGCCCAAGCTGTTAGTGACGCAAGAATCTCCTATCCCTGCGGGAGAGGGATAGGGGGAGGGAATTAAATAGGGACACCGCTCTTTCAAGGGAGAAGGGGCCAGTCGCTAAGTGTATGGATGGTGCTGAACAGAACTAGGAGAGGACACTGGAAAGGGTAATGCGCATCATTCGTCCCTTGGCGAAATTTTTGCAGCGCGTACGTCCTGCCACCATAACGCCCTGGCTCCAACAGCACTCCCCGTTATGGCCTGGAGCGCTCGGTGTTATCCTTGGCTCAGGCATCGGCATTGGAGCGTTGTTCGGCATTACTGGCGTTGCTGGCATGGGCCTATGCCTGTTGGTGATAGCTGGCGCACTGTGGCGAGCATGGGATGCCGAGCCGGTGTTGGTGGGATTGGAGGTAAAGCCCGAACCTCAGACTGAGGAAATCCCAACTGTTATCGAACGGGAGCCTGAGCCTCTATTTGTTGAACAACTCGACATGGTCGAACTGCCAGGTGGGACTTTTCTCATGGGCTCGCCTGACTCGGATCGTGAGGCATTCGATAATGAAAAACCTCAACATCAAGTGACAATTGCTGCCTTCGCTATCAGTCGCTATCCGATCACGCGTCAGCTCTATCGTGAGATTGTTGGCGCTGCGCCAGAGCAGTGGGAGAGAAACAAAGGTGAGCAGAACCTTCCCGCCAATTATGTAAGTTGGTTCGATGCCGCCAGGTTTTGTAATGCGCTATCCACCCAGGTTGGTTTGTCGCCTTGCTACCGTATCGACGGAGACAACGTCGAATGGAACCGCCAGGCTGAGGGCTATCGTCTGCCGACCGAAGTCGAGTGGGAATATGCCTGTCGTGCGGGAACAACTTCAAAACGGTTCTTTGGTGATGACCCGCATGAGCTTGGCGACTACGCATGGTTTAGCGATAATTCAGGAGGCAGAGTTCACCCAGTCGGTGAGAAAAAGCCCAATCCGTGGGACCTACACGATATGATTGGTAATGTTTGGGAATGGTGTTGGGACTGGTTTGCCGACTATCTCTCTAACGCTACTCAGACGATTGCTGATCCGACTGGCCCTGAACATGGCAATAGCCGTGTGCTGCGCGGGGGCTCCTGGGGCAGTGTCCCGTGGTTCCTGTGGTCTGCGTTCCGGTTCTGGTTCTGGCCCGAGTTCCGACACGTCGTCGTCGGCTTCCGCTGTGTACGTGCCCCGCGCCGCTAGCATCGATCAATTGTCTTGTTGATCCGTTGTTTTTTCCTCGCGTGTAGTTCTCACGGGCATGAATGCCCGTGCTACATAGCCACGCCGGATAAATCCGGCTTCTGAGCCCCATTCATGGGGCGTTGTTCTGTAGCCCGGTGATTCATCGCCGAGGGAGAGAGACTCTCGTCGATTGCAGGAGACTGTATATTATGAAAATATACACAGATGATCGACTTCGAAAAAATCGAAGGGTTCGATTGGGATGCTGGGAATGATCGTAAAAGTGCTGACAAACATCAAGTCAGCCAAGCCGAGGTCGAACAGACCTTTTTCAATATGCCACTGGTGCTTGCACCTGACATGAAACACAGTCAGACGGAATCTCGTTTTCATGCTCTAGGGCAAACAGATGCGGGGCGTCTGCTCCACATCACTTTTACCTTGAGGTTTGAGGGGAGAAAAGTTCGCCCCATTTCGGCCAGAGATATGCACCGCAAGGAGCGACACGTGTATGAAGAAAGCAATTAAGGACATTCCTCAATTCAAAACCGAAGCAGAAGAACGGGCATTCTGGGAGACTCACGACTCTACGGAGTTCGTAGACTGGTCCCAAGCAAAACGGGTGCGTTTCCCGAATCTGAAGCCCTCAACACAAGCGATCTCATTACGACTACCTGTCGGATTACTGGAGCAGATCAAGGTTGAGGCGAACCGGCGCGATATTCCTTATCAGTCATTGATTAAGGTTTGGCTAGCGGAAAAAGCCGGACAGGAGCAGGAGAAGAACGCGAGAAGTCACAAATAGTTCAAATTCATTGATGTTAATTGCATGACAAACTGTGTCTATAAAGAGACAATTTGTTTGTCAAATGACAAACATAAAAAAGTTGTGCGCTATGCGCACCAAAAAAACAAAACAACAAAAAGTCAATGGAACAATGAATCAAGGCTGGCGGCGCGGGGCGCGCACACAGCGAAAGCCGATGTGGACGTTCGGGCCCTCGGGCCCGAACCTGACCCGGACCGCAGACCGCAGGTACCTCGGGTCAATGAACCAGGAGCCCCCGCGCAGCACGCGGTAAGAAGAGGAACAGGAACCAGTGGCATTAGGGGCAACAAAAGGGTTCACAGTCTGTTCAGAGCGATCTTGATACGCGGTCTCCTCATAGCAATCTTCAACCCACTCCCAGACATTGCCGTGCATATCGAAGAGACCAAACGGATTCGGAAGCTTCGTACCAACCGGATGCGTGGTACCGCCAGAGTTTCTCGAAAACCATGCATAGTTCTCCAGTTCCTCCTCCTCATCACCAAATGACCACTTCGTCGTACTGCCACCGCGTGCGGCATATTCCCACTCGGCTTCAGTCGGCAGTCTGTAACCATAGTTTTCACAGAAAGCTTTGGCCTCGTCCCATGAAACAAGAGCGGCGGGTAATTGATCTTCACCCTCGTGGTCTTTGCGGAATTGGCGGTATTACGCGTTAGTGACTTCGGTTTTGCTAATCTCAAAGGCACTGAGTGTGACAGGATGTGCAGGCGTCTCATTGTCATAGGCTCCCTCGTCTTGCTTTTTATCTGAGCCCATCGTGAACCTCCCGCTACAGACCGTAGCGAAGGTCATACCCGTCTTCTCGTCTCGTTGTTCCCTTGGGCCACCACGAAGGAGTGGTGTTCCTGTCGTTTCAGCAGGGAGCCACACCTCGGTGAGGAGCTTCGCACAGCTACCAGGAAAGTCTAAGCGAGAGATAAGGTCATTAAAGTCCGACTGCGTGACAACACTTCTTGCGCCTTGAAAATCAACCTTTGGTACAGTCGTGCCAGATGGGAGAACTAAGATAAGCTGATCGTTTTTGGTTAGATTTGCTTCTACCTGCATGAGCGTGTCGAGATGAGATGCCCAGTCAGTGCCTAATAACACACGGTCGGCACTGCCGCGATCAAGGAGCTGAATCGCTAGTTGTCGAGCTGGAACATGACTTGGTTCAGCCTGAATGACGAACAGACTCCGCCGTGGCCAGTTAAGTTCGTAGCCACGAAGCGCTTGCGGCAATGTCCCTGCATGCCACAATTCACTCTGACCGAGTTTCTGTACGTTCGCTTGTGACTGCCATTTCCATTCGGTGTTAATCACGCTCCGTGCCGCGACTGTTTCGGTACGTACCTCTTTCGGGGTACCAATGACGATGCGATAGTCGTTGCCGCCAGAGTGCTGTACGTCCCGAATTCTCACGGTCTGAGGTGACTCGGGTAAAGTAGGGTGAAAGACTGGCGTGGGGGTCATGAGTCGCACGATTGAGGTGCTAAGGGCGACGAGTGCGAGGCCGGTACAGGCACCGAGCGCTAGTGAGAGTTTGATTGGCATTTGGAACTTGGCATTCTTTGGTAGCTCACGCCCGGCAAATTCCATTTCGACAAGCATGCGGCGAGTGCGGGCGGGGAGTTTTGAGAAGTGCCAGGGGAGATATATTGTCGATGCTTCCTGCTGTGCACTGGATTCCCGCCTGCGCGGGAATGACGTTGTGGAGAACATGCTTAACCGTTCACGAATCTCCTCCTTCAGATTCCCATACAACCGATACAACTCCGCAGTCGCCTTCTCCGGCTCTCGCCATAATTCCAACAAGGCGATCTCCATACGCAAGCGTTGCTCAGCTTTGGTTTGGTTCCAGGGTAGGAGCTTATTTTCGGATTCTTCCCGCTGTTTGTTTTCTTCCTGATACTGCGCAATCCAGTAGTCGAGCGCTCGCGCCAACAGACTGTTGGGTGCAACTGCGTCGTTCTCCCGCGAGCATGCTACAAGCCAGTTCAAAAATTTGGCTCTTCGCTCTGGTGACCAGGACAGTCGCTCGCCGTTTTGGTCACTTTCTCGTAACAGATCGCGGAACTGCCAGGGTGAGAGATCAAGCCCGAGCCGTTGTCGTAACGCGAACGCTTGTTCTTCGGTTACTGGCTCTGGTGATAACGCTGTCGCTGCCGCCCAGGCGCGTAAATCACCGAACAACTCAGAATCGTGACGCTGAAGCGTTGTTGTGGTGACTGGACTAGCGGCGAGAAAGGCGGGAATCTCCTGTGGCGTGATGCAGCGCAGGCCATAGCTGCGGACCGACTTCGTCAGGTCGTGTTTGCCATCGCCAACATCCACAAATACGAGCCGTGGCCACTCGCCAAAGGCTTTGAGTACCTGTGTTAACGCGCTCTTGTCGAGTTCGGACTGGGCGGCGAGCGGTATCTCATAACCATCGGTGAGAATGACGACAAGCGCACTCTGCCGGTGTCCTTCCAAAACCAGCGGTGAGAATTCTTGGCCTTCGCGCCAGCGGATTACGCCTGGTGTCTCTGCAAAAGTGCCCAATCGTACTGGTAAACCCGCGCGTGTCAGACTGCCTTGTAGTTCCTGGAGCAGCCGGTCGACCAGTGGATTCTGCACCATGACATCGTGCCACAGCCACACTTCTCGTGGATATACGGCAGGCTCGTGACGAATAGCTGGTATGCCACCAGCACGAGCGGTTGCTGCGACGGTGCGGTCAATATCAACTACCGTGGTTTCATCTTCAGAGACAAAGCGTTCGACCCCCCACACGGCGGTGCGCAACGCTTCGCGATCCACCAGTTCGGACAGGATGTGGTCTGCACTGCGCAGTGGCACCCAGGTGAGTCCAGGACGCGGAGGTTGTTCTGCCAATGGAAGGGTGCTGTTCTGACGATACCGCCACCAGAGAAACCCACCCGTCAACCCCGAAAGCAACGCGAGCAGACCAGCCGCCCACGGGGAATCGACGAAGGCAGGTTCATGAATTGTAATCGTGGGAACCCAGGTCCATAATTCTTGAACTGGATTTGAGGGGAGGGCGGTTTCGATTGGTGTTGTTGGTGAACCACCTCCGCCAGTTGCGCTTGTTGTTTCTGTTCCGACAACAACAGGCGGTGATGAAGGCCAGAAATAATAACCTAGCGCGAGGCCCAAGCTCACGAGCAGAGAGAGCAGCCCATGACGCCAATAGGTACGAAGCGTAGCGAAAGTGTATTGCGTGAATCGTGGTTGGTGTTTTTTCGGCTTTGATGAATTGCTCTGCTGAGAAGGTGAAGACTGTTGGCCCTCGGAAAAATCACTCGCTTGAGATTCTTTGTTGGTTGTGTCGCCGGGTTGTGCCTCTTGTTCTTCTGCTGGTTTAGTAGTGGCAATTTCCTCGACTGGACACCAATCGGCGAAGCGTGACTCGAAGATCTCACGGTGTGATTCCTGTTTGATGAGGGTACACGCGAGAAGGTCCTTTAAGCTTTGACGGTCGAGGGAAGGTTGGAGACTGAAGGCGTGTTGCAGCCAGACCAATTCGTGTGGGCCTATGGCGATGCCGTCGAAGCGGAGGACGGCGAGGAATTCGTCGAGGGTAGGGAATTGCTGGGGAGTGTTCATGGCGAGTGTCGGTCTTTATTTCTTGCTTACGACCCTCACCCTTGCCCTCTCCCTGCCAGGGAGAGGGTAACACGAACGGAGCGGTGGCAGGGTGCTAGCGTCGCTGTCGTGTAGAATTCCCTCTCCCTCAGGGAGAGGGCTAGGGTGGCCTGATGAACGAAGAGGAAACACGAGAGGCAGGAAGGAGGAAAGAGCGACACCCGATTTGTTCCGCGGGAGCAAGCAAAGAAGG
>VGTJ01000055.1 GCA_016874775.1 Deltaproteobacteria bacterium | reverse complement strand
GACCGAAGCCAGCACACAATGGTCTCGTCTCTCATCCCTGCTCTTGTGCAGAGGCTCTCCACTCCGGTCAATCACTATTGCGGTAAGTTGTTTCCTGCCACCGCCTAACGCAGAGCGAAACACATGTTGGACGACTGACGGCGTTGATCGAGACGACCCAGCGTCTTCTCACGCTGACTGAACCAGAGGACTTGTTGCAAACGATTCTCGAATCGACACTTCGTCTATTTGCTGCGCAAGCGTGCAGTATTGCGCTCGTTGATGAGAATGCGCAACAACTCTCTTTTGCTTTTACGTTAGGTGGCGCAAAACTCGAAGAGGTTCACCTTCCTCTTGGGCAAGGCATCATTGGGTGGGTAGCGGCTCATGGTGAAGGCGTGATCTGCAACGATGTCGCAACTGAGCCCCGCTTCTTTGGACAGATCGATCGGCAAACCGGATTCAGAACAAAGATGGTGCTGTGTGCGCCGCTGCGCCATGAAGGTCGACTTGTTGGTGCGATCGAGGTGTTGAATACGGCTGCGGTCGGTGGGTTTCAGCCAACGGATCTGGAATTGTTAGCGGCCTTTGGCGGCTTGGCGACGCCGGCTTTGTATCGGACCAAAGCTGCGACAGCAATTCAGAAAGCGAAAGTCGCGTTTGCCGAAGTGGTACACGAGCGTTATCGCCTGGTGGGCGGTTCAAGTCCAGCAATGCAAGAGGCGTTGCATGTGGCCCGGAGCGCTGCAGTAGCAAACTCCACGGTGCTCTTGCTTGGGGAAAGTGGGACCGGCAAGGAAGTCATTGCCCGTGCCATTCATCAATGGAGTCCACGCGTAGAGCAGCCCTCTGTGGCAGTGAATTGCGTGGCGCTCACGCCAGAATTACTTGAGAGCGAACTGTTCGGTCATGAGAAAGGCGCCTTCACCGGAGCGATTGCGCAGAAGCGAGGAAAGTTTGAGTTGGCCGATGGCGGGACAATCTTCCTTGATGAAATTGGTGACCTCGCGCCAAATCTACAAGCGAAGCTCCTCCGTGTTTTGCAAGAAAAAGAATTTCAACGCGTTGGTGGGGTCAAAGATTTTCGCGTCGACGTTCGCGTGATTGCCGCGACCAATCGCAATTTACGGCAGGCGATGCAGCAAGGGCAGTTTCGCGAGGATCTTTATTATCGACTCAATGTCGTGCCCATTACCTTACCACCGTTACGCGAGCGCAGTGAAGATTTACCCGCCCTGATTGAGCATTGCACAGCTCGTTACTGTGATGAGATGAAACGTCCGAGGCTGATGATCGATACCGCCGCGATGGCCGCACTACAACAATATGCATGGCCCGGCAATGTGCGTGAATTGCAAAACATCATTGAGCGTGCCACGGTCTTATCGCAAGGGCCAGTCCTGAGCGTTGCCGATCTGCCTGGTGAACTACGACAGCAGAGTGTGTCTCCCCTAGCGACGCTAGAGTCGTATCAACCAACGCGTCAGTTTGCGTCTCTGGCTGAAGCCATTGAAACCGTCAAACGTGAACAAATTCAATTGGCATTAGATGAAAACGGCGGCAACCAAACCAAAGCGGCCCGGCGACTTGGTTTGCCGCGCCCGAATCTCTCTCGTCTCATGAAGCAACTTGGGTTGCGCTAAGGGGTTGCTTGCGCCGGTTGGATGACGATTTTTTTGATTACTGCCTTGCCATCCTGAAACGCAGGCTCGTTAACTCCCATGCTCCACTTCACTATTGGTGTGATGCGCAAGTATTCCCCTTCGCCGAGCAACCCTGTGCGTTTGACAAGTTCTGCCGTGCCATGAATCTTGATTGAGCGCGGTTTCCACGGCGTGAGCGATTCCCAGTCGTCGAAGACGATCGCGATTCTGCCATTTCCCCGTTTGACGTTGCGATACTTCATGGTTGCTGGATTATTACGTCCGCCAACAAAGAAAGTGGTGCCGTCGAACTCAAAGGACACTGGCGCAACATCAGGCTGGTGTTTGTTAGAGACCGTCGCAAGTCGAGCCACTCGTTGCGCTTTGATGTAGGCCACTTCTTTCTCGGAAAATATCGCCTGGCCTGCTTGTGATGGAGTTGTGTCTGCGGCGGTTGCGAGGGACGGGATAAGGAGGGCAAGAACGGTGAAGAGTAACTCCCGTCGGACCATTTGCCAGTGACAATTTCGTACCATGACTTTCCTCCGTTGACATGGAACCACAGCCAGAAAAAATCTCTCCTCCAGCCGAGCAGACTCCTAAATCGAACCACAGAACATTCGTACACTGTACGCGAGAGCCCTGCGGACGGGTCATTCTGAACGGAGCGAAGAATCTCTCTGAGAGACCCTTCGTTGCACTCAGGGTGACAACTCTGCTGTGCCAATCTTCCGTGGACCGATTTAGCAAATCCACCCCGCGAATGCCAGCTTCGCGGCAACTTGGGAAAACGTGGCTTCGGTTTCTCTACGTCTTGCTAGAAATTACTTGGGGGGATGCGTAAATTCCAAGAAGTACTGATATGGCAGAAAGTCGACCGAACGCGTGAGCTGAAGCCCGGCTTGCCGAAACTCTTCGGTTACGGTTTCTGGCGCCAGTTTCCATTCCATCGGTGGACCGAGCGGCAGTTCGCGTTTATGGAAATCGACGATGACCACACGTCCACCAGGCTTCAACGCCTGTGCTAACCGGCGGACATACGCTACTCGCTCTTGCATGTGATGATAGGTATCGCAGATGAATACGACGTCGATGGAATTCGGCTCAAGCTGCGGATCATTGGCGGGAACCTGTCGGGCGCTCAGGTTGGTGAGGCTACGTTTTTTCGCATCCTCGTTGATGTAGGTGACCATCGTCGGTTCAATATCGAGACCGAGTGCTTTGCCTTGAGGCCGGACAGCAACAGCGAAGCGCCGGGTAAAATATCCGGTGCCGGCCCCAATATCTGCGACGACATCGCCGCTGCGCAGTTGCAGGTTTTTTACGACGTCATCGGGTTTTTGCCAGGCGTCGCGTTCGGCACTTTCGAACATCGCTACGGCCTGATCGATGTTATTGAAACGATGATCATGCGCAGCTCCCTGGGGTGGACGATGAGAATGGTCATGTCGATGCTGTGACCAACTCACAGGGAGCGTGACGAACATGCCCAGGCTTAGCAAAGACGTAAACGCGACCAACACACGAATGGCATACATCGTGAATTATCCTTCCAGTATTATCGTTCTCCCCACTTCCCGCGTCGCGTGGGAAATTCTAAAGCGTGCACTAAGCGCCGCAAGAATTCTTTGCGGGGAATTTCATATCCGCCTAAACGTTGTAAGTGTGGGTTGGTGATTTGGCAGTCGATGAGCGTAAATTCCCATTCTTGCAAGCGTTGCGAGAGGGTAGCGAAGGCTACTTTCGAGGCGTTGGTTTCATGCTTAAACATCGATTCGCCAAAGAACGCGCGTCCGAGGCTCACCCCATAGATGCCACCGACGAGTTTGCCGTCACTCCACGCCTCAACGGAATGGGCAAATCCGGCATCATGCAATGCGCAGTACGCATCAACCATTTCTGTAGTAATCCACGTGCCCTGGCCTTGAGCCATACGTGCTTCTCCGCAGGCACGAATCACTTCAGGGAACGCTTCATCAAATGACACCACGAAACGCCCCTGGCGCAGGAGCCGCTGGAGACTCCGAGAAACATGAAACTCACTAGGTTTCATAATGCATCGTTGCGGTGGGCTCCACCACAAGATCGGCGTGTCGTCTTCGTACCACGGAAATATCCCGAGTTGATACGCAAGGAGAAGACGATTGACACGCAGGTCGCCACCAATAGCAAGTAGGCCATCGGGATTTGCTTGTTCAGGGTGAGGAAAGCGCAGCGCGTTTGTCAGTCGATATACCGTCATCGTGTGCATCCCGGAGATGTGGCAACGTCGATCTCAGCAGGTCATGGTTCCATCACGGGTTCTAACAGCTTGTCTATCGTTGAAGAACCCATTCTTACTGTCAAGCGCAGTCTCAGTTGAGTCGTGTTTGTGTTAGCCGCGGATCTTATGCTCGATCAAGACTACGATTGAAGAGTTCGAGTTGCTCTTCGGATGAACGGGGAGGGCCTTCTAGTGACTCCGTCGTTTGCGTCGCTGCAGTTGGTGGTACACTCGCTGGAGGCCGAAGGGGGGCACATTGAGTGAGGAGCAAAAGAACAGCAAGAAGGAACAGGAAGGAGTACGAGCGTCGGGGGGCACATTTGCGCTAAGGCTGGCTCTTTGCATGTTGTTGATTGATACCACGAATCAACGGTCAGCACAGGGGCATGACCGTTGGTTCTATGTTGGTTCGCTATTCTTTGGTTTTCAGTTCGGACTCGTGTTCCTGCATAAAAGAACGGATGTCGTCTGCCATATCCAGCAATTTGCTCCATTGTTCTTTGTACAGGGTGACAGGAAAACGTCCGAGACCGTAGACCGAGACGCCACCTTTTTCGCTGACCTTGAGTGAGATGCCTTTTGAGCTGCGAGACTTTAAGGCTGCGTTCTCGGCTTTGAGTTTTTCAAGTTCAGCGCGCAAATCTTCTTCTGCCATAGAACCTCCATTCACGTACGATTGTCAATGTTACAAAGAGGAACGTTGGGCAACATCATGGGCGGCTTCTGCGAGATAGACCGAGCGTTGGCTAAAGTCATGTAACATTTCATCTTGGAGTTGCCCATTTTGATACAGTACAAAAAGTTGCATACACACAGTTGCGGTTTTCCACAAGGCGAACGTTTCATAGAACGGAATGGCACTGACATCACGTCCACTCTTTTGCGCGTAGCGTTCGACCACTTCAGCTCGGGTATAGAATCCCGGTAAGTCGTGTGGGGCTCGTGATAAGTATTTTCGTTCCGGCGAATCGGTGGCCTCCGTCCAATAATTCAACAGTAAGCCCAAGTCGACAAGTGGATCTCCTAAGGTACATTGATCCCAATCAAAGATAGCGATGATGCGAGCGATGTCGTCAGGATCGACCATCATGTTGTCGAGTTTATAGTCATTGTGGAGGAGCGTCGGCGCAGCGGAAGGGGGAATCCGCGCTAAGAGCCAACGTCCCAGCTCGTCCATCAGCGGGATCTCACGGCTTTCTTTCACTCGTTCCCAACGCTTGATCCAACCGTTGACTTGTCGTTCGACAAAGCCGTCAGGTTTTCCGAGTGTCTCTAAGCCGATTGCCTTGTAATCGATAGCGTGAAAGTCGACCAGGGTATCGATCATTGCTTCACTCAAACGACGATACAACGCAGGCTGATTCAGATACGTTGGGGGCATCTCTTTATGGATGACTAACCCTTTTCGTCGTTCCATGACAAAGAACGGTGCTCCTAAGACACTGACATCGTCACAAAAAAAGAACGTTCGTGAAGCAGGCGGGAAAACGGGGGACAAGGCGGAGAGCACGCGGAACTCCCGTGCCATGTCATACGCGCCAGGGGCCAGTGGACCACTCGGAGGGCGACGCAGGACATATTCGTGCGGACCAAAACTGATGAGGTAGGTGAGATTCGCTCGACCACCAGCAAACTGCACAACACTGAGCGGGCCATCAGTCTGCGGCAATCGCGCGCGCAAGAACGGCTCAAGTATCTGCAGATCCAGCACGGCCTCTGGCCGTACGGTCACGGTTTCAGGCTCTGTCCATCGTGTCGGAATCGATGTCATCGCAATATGTTCCTTAATCGGAGGTGCTCTTTATCACGGTCACATCGGAGAATCCAGGAGTCAGCGTACCGATCTCAAGCGGACCAGTGGTCTGCGCTGCGGGCGTCTCTATCGCAAATCGGATGCCTATATCTCACACGGGCAGGTCTCCCATAACAACCTTTCCCACCCAGACTCCCAGACTGACACCGACAAGTCCCAGGGCAACACTGCCAATCATGTTCCACAGCGCAGCCCCAACGCTGTTGTCTTGCGCGAGACGCAACGTTTCGTAGCTGAACGTGGAGAACGTTGTGTAGGCGCCAAGGAACCCAATAGCAAAGAAGAGTCGGTAATACGGCGACGCGTGTGGCCGTGCGGCAAGATAGGCCATCAGTATTCCCAAAAGAAAACTTCCAGTGATATTGACGATGGTCGTACCCCAGGGAAATTGGCTTTCCCACTGTCGAGTAATCCAGCCTCCCAAGAGGTAGCGCGCATTCGCGCCAAGGAAACCGCCAATGCCAATGATGAGATATTCCATGCGTGCTGTCATAGCGTACGCGACTCTGACGGTCTACGTTCTCGACCGACGTTGAGAGAGGGGGTTGACACTAAGGCTTCGGTCTTCCATTTCTAACCAGGAATAATTCCTATTAAGGAGGATGTGGATATGGCAAAGTCCCTGCAAGGTTCGAAAACACACGAAAATTTGAAACACGCGTTCGCTGGTGAATCTCAAGCTAACCGTCGATACCTGTATTTCGCTCGTCGCGCTGACATCGAAGGGTATCCAGACGTGGGTGGCTTGTTCCGTGATACCTCAGAGGCCGAGACTGGTCACGCGTTCGGTCATCTCGATTTCTTGAAAGAAGTTGGTGATCCAGCGACTGGGAAACCGATCGGAGATACCGAGAGAAACCTGCAAGCCGCCGAGGCGGGAGAAACGTATGAGTACACGGAAATGTATCCGGGCTTTGCGAAAACCGCTCGCGATGAAGGGTTTGCTGAAATTGCCGAATGGTTCGAGACCTTGGCCCGTGCCGAGAAATCGCACGCTGGCCGTTTCAGAAAAGGCCTGGATACACTGAAGGCATAGGGAGTGAACTTTCTCGCTTCCGTATGTTTGTAGAGAACAGTTGCTGAACGCGAAATCAAACCACACGAGATTGGTACACTTTGGGTTGTCACCGGAGGGACCGTAGCGTGCGCTATGCGCACGGGAATCAACGCTGACAAGCGCGTCATGCGCACAGCGCACGCTACCCCAACTGTACGAATGTTCTGTGGTCCGATGTCGTACGTCATGCCTCGCGTAGGCGGGCATCCAGGGTGTTGCAAGAGAAGTCCTGGATTCACCTCCTCGATTCCTGCTTCTGCGGGCATGACGTTTCTCTCGCGTCGGTAGAATGACCAGAGCTGAAGACGACCCCGTTCCTGCAAGTGGACGAGAAATCCAGGACACACGTAAGACCAGGAGCTGTTGATGCAAAAGGTGGTGCTCGACGAGATCGTCGGTGCTGAACGCTATGAAAAAATCCGCGATGACTTTCGTCGTCGCATCATCGAGTTGAAGAAACACCGCCGTGTCTCGATTGGTGATCGGATCACACTCATCTTCGAGAATCATGACACCGTCCTGTTTCAGATTCAGGAGATGTTACGGGCGGAACGCATTACCGACATTGATAAGATTCGTTTTGAAGTTGACACCTACAATGAATTGATTCCTGGTGAAGGAGAACTGTCGTCAACGCTGCTGATCGAAATTACCGAACAAGACCAGATTCGACCGGAGTTGGTGAAACTGATTGGTCTCGATAAAGCGGTATCGCTACAGATAGGGACGCGCTTCAACGTACCCGGAGTTTTCGAGGGTGGTCGAAGTACGGAAGACAATCTCAGTGCCGTACAGTATGTGCGTTTTCCTTTACCACCTGAAGCACGAGCCGCCTTTCGTGCGGGAACGGACGAGGTGCGTCTTGTGATTTCCCATCCCAACTATCAAGCTCAAGTCCGGTTGCCAGCAACAACACGACAATCTTTGGCCGCGGAACTGTAAGTGTAAAGGTCAGCCAGGAAGTATTTGGTCGTTGCGAAAGGGCTGTGCATGACAAGGAACATTCGCAAACGGACGACCCGGCAGTTGACTGCCGTGTATGAGGCACTCAAAGGGGATCATTCCCATCCCAGTGCTGAGGAGGTCTATCGACGAGTGCGAAAATCGTCACCTCGTGTGAGTCTCGGAACAGTCTATCGCAATCTGCAACGGCTGACGGAAGAAGGGAAGATCCGTACGGTTCACTTTGGTGACCGCAGTGCTCGCTATGATCCGACACTTGAAGACCATGATCATTTTATTTGTCACCGATGTGGTCGCGTCGAAGACATCTGGCTCAAGCGAGACCGGCAGATGAATGTCACACCGCTGGTGAATAAAGGGTTCGTCGTCCTTGAGCACAGTTTGGCGATTCACGGACTCTGCCCGCAATGTGGACAACGTCGAGCGTCGCGACGGCGTTCTTCGCCAACTCAACACGGACCGCGGACGTAGCCTTGGGTGTCGGACGAAACATTCTGCAAAGGGGGGAACGGGATGGTGAGGCCGTAAAAGAGGGAAACGACGGGGAAAACAAGGCAGTTGGAGAAATTGGCGAGTAACGTTTGAGAGGAGATGGTCATGATTGTCGATATGCATGATGTGGTGCAGGCGCTGTTACGTTGGATTCATTTGGTCGCGGGCATTATCTGGATTGGCATGTTGCTCTTTTTCAATTTGGTGAATGCGCATGTGACGGCTGCGCTCCAGGCATCGACCCGGAGAGAGGTCGTTCCTCAACTGATGCCTCGTGCGTTGTTCTGGTTCCGTTGGGGGGCGATGTTCACCTTCCTGTCTGGATGGTTGATGATCATCTGGAAGTACAACGTTCTTGGCAGTGGACTGCATGGAGACGCGGGGCTGTTAGGTTCTGAGGCTGGCTATTGGATCACCTTGGGCGCGCTCTTTGGCAGCATCATGTGGTTTAACGTCTGGTTTGTCATCTGGCCCGCTCAGCAAAAACTCATCACCTGGGTGAAAGAAGGGCTGACACCGCCCGAGCAGCCATATGTGGCGAAGACGGCTCTCTACGCCTCACGGGTGAACACGTTCTTATCCGTGCCTATGCTGTTCGGCATGTTTGCTGGGGCAGGACACTATCCCAGCATCACGTTCTTTCCCTGGTTCTTGATCGTTATCGCTGTGGGCGCCGCCGTAGCGTACGTGCTGCTGTTCAAACTTGGGCCGAATGTGGCGAAGACCTGGCCGTGATTTGGGGGGGAGGGGGTAGGCTTTTAGGGGTAGGTTTTTACGCTGAGAAAAGACGAGACGTCATTCCCGCGAATGCGGGAAGCCAGGGAGAATACGCAATCGTTCAGGGGTGAAGCTCCTGGATGCCCGCCTGCGCGGGCATGACGAACACGCGGATCCTCACGAGGGGAAATCCGCGCCAATTGAGGCTTGGATAAAAAACCTACCCTGATGAGGAGGGGGTAGGGGGTGAGGGTTGGTGAAAGCAAACCGATCCCCGGCTCCCGACTCCCGAGCCCTGTTAGTTTCCCCCGAACTTTACCTCGACTTCTTTCGTTTCTTTTGCGCTAAGCGATACTTTCTGTGACCTGGTACCGAAGCGCTCATGCCAGGCTTCAAGGGTGTACTCACCTGGTGGAAGGTTGCGCAGCGTGAACGAGCCATCGCTGCTGCTCGCCGCAAAGTACGGATGAGAGAATGCGCCGACATAGACTCGCATCCACGGATGAATGTCACACTTTACTTCGATGACCGCTTCGGGCTTATCAATTTTCACTGAGCGTGACATCCCCTTCACACTCAAGCTGATATTCCACGCTTTAGCGGTCTGGGGAGAGCCATGGACATTGTGGGCAAGAGCGTCACTATTTAAGAACTTCAGGGGTTGGTCGACTTGAACCCCAGCGACCCGAGGCAGAAAGATACAGCCTTTCTGGTCTACGCTTACCGCTTCGCTCGGGGTCGCAAACACGCGGTTTCCTAATCCATCTTTAATATACACAAGCGCGTTCTCAACTCTCCCGTCTTTTACTAGCACGTCGCCTGCGAGCGGGTTTCCTTGCGGATGTTGAGAAGCACACTCCGCCCAGCCGCTCAGCTGAGCGACAGATTGTTCCGGTGGTGTGCCTTCAAAACGCACGATACCGGAGATCGTTCCTACCGTTGACAGATCGAGTGGCGTGGCAGGTTGTGCGGATTTGCTTGATTCTTGCCCACCTCCGCCACCGCAAGCGGAAATCAGCGCCAGAAGAACGAGTCGGCCGAACAAAGACAAAAATTGTTGTTTCATGGCTGTTAGCTTGCCAGAGGAGGACGCAAGATCAAGGACGGGCGTCCTGTCTGTTAACGAGCCCAGGGTGGAAGCGTATCGAGAGAAATGCCAAAGACAAAGATGCCAACCAGATAGACGAGGATCGTCAAGATCACTGCGCCGATAATATCGAGCCCAATGCCTGCGCGTACCATTTGCGGCACGGTGACATGGCCACTGGTGAATACGATTGCATTCGGGCCTGTGGCCGAAGGTAACATGAAGTTACAGACTGATGCAGCGAATGTTGCCGGAATCATTAAGAGTAAAGGGTCCATTTGCAATGCCTGTGCGGTAGCAGCCAGAATCGGCATTATCAGTGTCGTCGTCGCGGTGTTACTGGCAAACTCCGTGACCCAAGCCGTAAGCAGGGTAACCGAGAAAATCACACTCAACGGTGAGAGTTGTCCGAGGGAGGACAGTTGGCCTCCTAACCAAGAGGCCAGGCCTGTCTTCTCAACTCCTTCTGCGAGGGCAAGCCCGCCGCCGAGCAAAATCAATACGCCCCACGGTAAACGTTCGGCAGTTTCCCAATCCATCAGGAATTTCCCGCTCTTCCGTTTGGTCGGGATAAAAAAGAGTAGCAGGGCCATGACCATTGCGACGGTGGAATCTTGTATCGTGACTGGAGGCGGGAGCAATTGCGACCAACCTGGAATGGTAAAACTCCCAAGGGGGAGCTTGGCACGAAAGATCCACAACAGTGCTGTTATGGCTCCGATCAGTGCGACTTTCTTTTCTTCACTGCTCATCGGGCCGAGTGCCTGCAGGCGAGTGCGGAGAAATTGCTTATCTGCTTGCCAGCCTGCAGCAGGATACGGAAAGGAGATGTAGGTCAGATACGCCCATGTGATAACCGTTAACAACGCTGCCGCGGGGACACCAAACAGCATCCACTGCAAAAACCCGATTGTGGGAGCATCAGGAAAAAGCTTGGTAAAAGCACCGAGAAAAATCACATTTGGTGGCGTGCCAACAGGCGTGCCAACGCCACCGATTGACGCAGCGTACGCAATCATGAGCATGAGTGCGGTTCCGAAGCCTTTTTTGGTGTCATACCCTTGAGATTCGGCATGATCGAGAATGGCTAACGCGATCGGCAGCATGATCAACGTCGTAGCGACATTAGAAACCCACATCGAGATTGCCGCCGTGGTCACCATGATACCGAGCGTCAGTGACTGTGGTGATGCACCAACACGATTGAGAACCTGAAGGGCAAGGCGATGATGGAGATGGCATTTTTCGATCGCCAGAGCGATGATGAACCCACCGAGAAAAAGAAAAATGACGTGATCCGCGTACGCCTCTGAGACCTCCTGCGGAGTGAGAATGTGGAGGAATGGGAACAATGCCAGTGGAACGAGAGCGGTTACCGATGGATGGACAGCCTCACTGACCCACCATACAGCCATGAGTGCAGTAGCTGCAGCCATACGCCAGGCTTGAGTTTCCATTCCCGCCGGGGGAGGAAGAAGGAGGCACAGAAAGAAGACACCAAGACCAAGGAACAAGCCGATCCATTGCCGACGTTCGTAACGCGGAGGGCTGGGTTCACTCATGGGCTAACGTTCTGATCGAGCGAGGGCAGGAAGAGCGGTGGCGAGCAACCGCGCCATCGCATCGGCAAACAGTCGAGGGAGTTCTTTTGGGCGGCATCCGGCTGCAGCTGGATGCCCACCGCCACCAAAGGTTTGCGCGAGGATAGATAGATCTGCTTGACAGTCGAGCGACCGTCGGAGACTCACTCCCTCACCAGTCAAATCAAAGAACGCGAATACGGTCTGCGTCGTCTGTTTGCCCCAGGCATCACCAATTTCGCTTGGATAGCCATCGCATACCGCGGTTACCAAAGTATACGGAGTACCAGGAACCGGAATGCTCACGCGGCTGCGGTCTGCCAGAGCGAAGCTGTTGCGAATTTCGTCTGCGACTTTATCGTAAGCAGCTTGCATGGCGGGTGTATAGGTAACCGCCGCATCAATGTGCAGCATAGCCTCATACCCATCCAGGCGGTCGTGTTCGCCGAGCTTACGCAGTGTCCACGCCAGTTCACGGGACCCGGCAATGGCATGAATCCAGCGATCGGTATCGTCAGCCATCGCTACTGCGTGGGCGAAATCCGCGAAGTACCGGTTCTGTTGCGATGAAGTGCTGAGCTTACGCGTTAAGTAGTCGTAGGTTAGGCGAGAAGCAGCAAACTCTTCACTGATGACTTTATCAGCAAACGGGACATGAATTGCTCCACTGGCATAACGTTTAATCGCGGTACGGTGGTGGTCGATCCAGTAAATTTTCACTCCTTGTGCTGCGAGTCGACACAAATGCTCGTCGGTTTCCTGCTCTGTCCAGGAAATGTCAGTAATCCACAGTTCGCTGCCAGGAGGGGCGTCTTCTGAAGAGATCGAACGAATCACTTCGTTAATCCGTTCATTACCGGAGAAATGAGGGATGACGGTGGTATCAGCATAGTAGCGAGCGACAGCGACCGCAGCAGCAACGCCATCGAGGCAGTAGGGCCCGTGACTCACGACATGGACAAGGGAAGGGCGTTTAGACGTATCCATAAATTTATCGATTTCTACTTTCTCGAACTTTAGGGGAAAAGCCTATTATAGGAAAGCACTCTGCCTTCAGCAAACTGAGCGTGAGGCTGTAGTGGTTCAGTTTGATACAAGCATGCGTCTTTGTAGGGGCGACCCCACGTGGCCACCCAGGAAAAAGGCACCCACATCGAGGTGCCCCTACAAAACCACTCCAAACTGAACCACTACCGTGAGGCTGCATCCATGACTTTTTCAATATCGAGTACGCGTGGACCGTCCCATGACCATTCGATTTCCCACTGCTCATCGGCTCTCACTGGTAGTTCTCGTTCACCGTCGAGGGCTAATACTGAAGGACGGAAGCTGACAGGGAGGCGTGTTTTCTGTTGCATAACGATGTGACGTTGAATGCCAACCTGTGTCACAAGGCCAGGTGCGATTGCGGCAGTGATCGGACGTCCGTTTTCACCAAGCTGCAAATACAGCCCACCATCCTCCTGAGGATGAATCGGGTGGACCATGCCGCCAATCGAGGCCATGCCGATGTTGGTGGGGCGTCCCTGCGTCAGAAAGAGTTCTTTGAGGCGGTGCACTTCCCACAACGCACGAGCACCAATGAATTGATAGTCACAGACTGCTACGTCAACCAGCGCCAGGTCTTCTAAGGTTCCGTTCCGATAGAGGTTCAAACGCTTGGTGGGCAGCGTAAATTCACTCAGGGTCAAATGGCGAGACGCGTAATGACCAGCCGCGAGTCCGGCGAGTGTCGATTCGAGAAAGCGTGGAAAGGCATTGTTCGTTCCGGTTGATAGAGGAACCAGCGGCATTGCGCCGCAGCCTTTAGCGACGACACGGCTGGTGCCGTCGCCGCCAATGACAATGACACACGCGACTCCTTGTTCGTGCATCAGTTGCGCTGCGCGCGTGGAATCTGCCGCCTCATCGTATACGGACATCTCTAAGAAGCGTGTCGTGACACGCAGTGGAGTGCCAATGCCAGCGAGTGCTTTGTTGCAGATGTTGGCTGGATCAGGAAAGAGCACGACTTCGTTTGCACCGGCACCTTCGATCCCGAGAATCGCACGACGCACGATGTACACTTTCTCTTGCGTGTCGAGCACAGAACCGTGGGCGACGAGGCGACGAATGTCTTTTCCCGCTCGGGGGTTTGCGATGATTCCGACTGCAGTCATAAAGGTAGGCTTTGGGATTTAGGATCTAGGCTCTGGATATTTGGATTGAGAAACTGGGAGTGTTAGTCGAAGAGAGCTTTCCTTTCTCCCTGATCCCAGATCCTAAATCCTAGAGCCCAGAGCCTAGAAAAGGGAAATAGCTGCCGCCGTAATCTTCTGCGCATTCGGCAAGTAATGGTCCTCAAGAGGCGGACTGAACGGCACTGGTGTATGCGGTGCCGTTACCATCTTGATTGGACCGTTGAGATAGTCGAAGCCTTTATCCGCTACGACTGCAGCAATATCGGAGGCCATGCTGCACCGCGGATGCGACTCATCGACAACGACGAGCCGTCCGGTCTTTTTGACCGATTCCAGCACCGTCTCTTCATCAAATGGTGAAAGTGTACGTGGGTCGATGACTTCGGCACTCTTGCCTTGTTGTTGTAAATCGTCAGCTGCCTTAAGCGCATGGTGAACCATCTTCCCCATCGCGACTATAGTAAGATCATTGCCTGGACGTTTGATGTCGGCTTTGCCGAGGGGAATAGCGTACGGCTCTTCTGGTACTGGGCCTTTCATCGCACCAAGAGTGATATCTTCAAAGAAGATGACTAAGTCGTCGTCACGAATTGATGAGATGAGCAACCCTTTGGCGTCGTACGGCGTTGCTGGAATAACTGTCTTTAATCCGGGAATGTGCGTGAAGAGCGAATACAAGACTTGCGAGTGTTGCGCGGCTGCACGATAGCCACCACCACAAATGGTGCGAATGACTACTGGCACTTTCGCCTTGCCGCCGAACATATAGCGGAGCTTTGCCCCTTGGTTGAGCAGTTGATCGAAGCATACGCCCATAAAGCCGACGAACATCATTTCAGCGATGGGACGTAGACCTGTGACGGCAGCACCGACTGCCGCACCGATGAAGCCGGATTCACTAATTGGCGTGTCGATGATGCGCTCACGGCCAAATTCTTTGACCAAACCTTTCGTGACTCCGAGGACACCACCCCACGCTTCGTCACCTTGGAGATGGTCAACGTCCGCGCCACCAGCGACATCCTCGCCCATCAAAATGACAGTTGGGTCACGTTGCATCTCTTGCCGCATCGCTTCATTCAGCGCTTGTCCGAAGTTGAGTTGTCGTTCAGCCATGTTCCCCTCCTTTGCCCCTCCGCCAAAGGGGCTGGGGGCTAGGGACTAGGGGCTAGAAAAGGAACTGCTTCTGTCTCGCAGCACCCAACCCCTAGCACCCAAGCCCTAGCACCTAGTAGTTCACATACACATCTGTAAACGTCTCTTTGACGTCCGGGTATGGGCTCTCGTTAGCAAACTTCACTGCGTCATTGATCTGTGTTGCGACGCGATTGTCGATTGCTTGGAAGTCAGACGCACTGACCAAACCGCGGGTGATGACACTTTCGCGAAAGAGTGTGATCGGATCGCGTTCTTTTTGAAATTTTTCTTGATCGGCAGCAATCTTGTAAAGCTGCGCATCGCCCTCGAAATGGCCATTGAAACGATAGGTTTTGCATTCTAGCAACGTTGGCCCTTGTCCCGTGCGTGCCCGTCGTATCGCCTCGCCTGCGGATTCGTACACGGCAAAGACATCATTCCCATCAATGGTAATGCCCGGCATGTTGTACGCTGCCGCGCGGTCGGCAATATTTTCCACACTGCAGTGGTAATGGGCAGGTGTAGACTCTGCATAGCCGTTATTCTCGGCGACAAAAACAATCGGCAGTTTCCAAATTGCGGCTAAGTTCAAACTTTCGTGGAGCGTTCCTTGTTCAGACGCGCCGTCACCAAAAAAACAGATAGTGACTTGGTCTGTTTTCTTCAGCTTGGCTGAAAGGCCCGAGCCACAGGCGAGGGGCGGGCCGCCGCCGACAATACCATTGGCACCAAGCATGCCTTTATCCATATCAGCGATGTGCATCGAGCCGCCTTTACCTTTGCAGGTGCCCGTCGCCTTGCCGAACAACTCAGCCATCATGCCGTGTGGGTCGACACCTTTCGCAACACAATGCCCATGCCCACGATGCGTTGACGTCATGTAATCGGCATCGGTCAGATGTGCGCAGATGCCGACAGCAACCGCCTCTTCTCCAGCATAGAGATGAACGAAGCCAGGAATTTTGCCGTTGCTAAACTCGACCTTGACACGATCTTCGAAGGTACGTATGAGCTGCATCCGTTCATAGATCCACAACAGTTTGTCTTTACTGATGTCCATGCGTGAACCCTCCTTCACCAGACACGGCAAACTGCCCCGCTCATAGCACGAAAGCTGGAGAGCGGTCTAGCCATGCTTAATGCGAGTTGAAGAAAACCTTGCCTTTCCACGCTGGGCACGATAGGAAGAGGAGCAATCAGCTTATCGGACAGCTGTCAGCTGTCAGGAATCAGCTTTCAGCTTTTCCAGTAAATTGTTTGTTCCATCCTTGTTTGGCTGACTGCTGATCGCTGATGGCTTCTTCGGTTAACTGACAACTGTGAGCTGAGGGCTAAGTGCATTCATAAGGAGGAAAGATCATGACTACCCGTTTACCGTTTATCGATAGTGATGCCCATGTCATAGAACCAGTCGACATGTTCGAAAAATACCTGGAGCCAAAATTTCGTGATCGCATGCCTTACGCTTGCGCTGACTACAAAGGCGACCCCTTAGGTTTTGGTTTCGAGTTGAAAATTCCTGCACCGAATGGCGGTGAGTACCTCATGCCCTTTGGTCGTGATCCGTTAACCGGGAACAATAGTATCGACAAGCATTCGCATTTTGCTTCGCTTGAAGCGGGATCGCGGATTGCCTTGCCTGGTCAGGATGATGCCTACGCAGAATTCGCCCGCCAGGGATTTCCACCGCAGATGTATAAATTGGCGATGGAGCGCACCGGGATCGATTACATGGTCGTGTATCCCTCGGCGGGGTTGTTGACAACCGCTGTCCCTGATCTCGAAGCTGATCGCGCTGCTGCCTATCGCCGTGCTTATAACAACTGGTTACACGATTTCTGCTCGGAGACCGAAGGTCGTGTCTTTGGTGCGGCGTCAGTGGATTTACGCGATGCCGAAGAAGCTGCCCGTGAAGCGCGCCGTTGTGTGAAAGAGTTCAATTTCAAGGCCGTGCATATCAATCCAGTCCCGGTCGGACCGCACCGACTCTATGACGATTTCTACGAACCGTTGTGGAATACGTTAGAGGATCTGAACGTGCCGCTTGCGGTTCACACCGGAACAGGGACTGACGCAGACGAGATGCTCTATTACTATCTGCCGCGATTACGCACGGCGCAAACGACAGTGGCGTTCACTATCGGGAATATCCTTGCTTCCACCGCGCTGATTATGGGTGGCGTACTTGATCGTCACCCCAAGCTCAAAGTCGTGCATTTGGAGTCCGGTGCTGGGTGGGTGCCGTTTTGGCTTGATCGGCTTTCGGCCAGCGTGCAAGGTGGTTTCCGCGGCTTAGATATCCCAGGGTTAAAGATGCATCCAATGGATTACTTCAAGCGGCAGTGTTTCATTGCCGCCGACCCAGACGATCCAGGAATCAAGCAAGTGATCGAGTATCTCGGCGACGAGAACATTGTGACCGCCACCGATTTCAGCCACCCAGAAGGACGCCGGTACGAGGTTGCGGTCAAAGAGATGCTAGAAGTGCCAGGCGTATCGCTTGAAAGTAAGAAGAAGATTCTGTGGGACAATGCGCTGAAGCTCTATCCGATTCGTCCGTAGTGACGACCCTGCTGACAACGCTTTGCACTTGCATGAAGGGGGCCAGAAAGTAGGTCGGAATAAGCAAAGCGTTTCGACAGATGGTTTGAGGAGATTAGGTATGAAGCAACGCAACTTTCGCATGATTGAAACTAATGGAGTTCGCCTACGTACGGTAGTTGAAGGGGAAGGCCCACTGGTGATTTTGCTGCATGGATTTCCGCAGTGCTGGTATCTGTGGCGACATCAAATCGATCCGCTGGTGGAAGCAGGGTTTCAAGTCGCAGTGCCCGACCAGCGTGGCTATGGCGGCAGTGATCGTCCGCCTGCGATTAGCGACTATAACATTCGCACCCTCGCGGCTGATGTCGCGGGTATCGCTCCGGCGCTAGGTCACAAGCAGTTTATTGTGATCGGCCATGACTGGGGTTGTGTTGCAGCGTGGAACACGGCGCTGTTGCACCAGGATACGTGCCGAGCAGTGATGGGGTTGTCTGTGCCGTTTTGGCGTATGTCAGCCACTACAGTGAATCCTCCTGATATGGATGATCGCTTCTGGTACATCCGCTATTTCCAGCAACCAGGGATTGCCGAAGCTGAGATTGAGCGAGATCTCGAACGGAGCCTGCTGTCGATCTACTACACGATTTCTGCTGATGCGCCACCAGCAAGCTTCATGAAACAGTTGGAACATCCAAGAACGAGCGGAGTCCTCGATGCTATGTTGACGCCCAAGCAGCTTCCCTCGTGGCTCTCGCGTGAAGATCTTGATTACTACGTTGAGTAGTACAAAGTGAGTGGCTTCCGCGGGCCAATCAATTGGTATCGCAACATTCCGACGAACAACAGTATTACTCCTGAGTTAGAAACAAAACGATTCATACAGCCAGCGGCATTCGCAGCTGGGGCGCAAGACGATGTCCTTCTTTTCGATCCCAACTGGCGTACGTCGTTTACGAAAGCCTTTGACGACCTGCGCTTCATTGAACTTGTCGAAGGCGCAGGGCATTGGGTGCAGATGGAAAAGCCCGCCGAAGCGACGGCGCTGATTCTACGTTTTCTCCGAGGACTGTGATGAAGGTTCTCCAGTGATCAATCGCGCGCTACGGTTGCGAGTGAAATAATTCCATGCCCACTGGATAAGCACGAGGATGCGATTCTCAAACTCGACGAGATGGATCAGATGAATAAAGAGCCAGGCCAGCCACGCAAGCAAGCCGGAAAAACGCCAGCCGTTAATATCAGCTACGGCCTCGGCTCGCCCTACAATCGCCATGCTACCGCGATCGTGATAGCGGAATGGTGGTGGCGTTTGCCCACGTAAACGGTGCTGAATCGCCTCAGCGACATAGTGTCCCTGTTGCATCGCCACAGGAGCAACCCCAGGAAGTGGTTGTCCCTGTGGGTTGCGGTAGTGCGCGAGGTCGCCGATGACAAAGATGTTGGGATGTCCAGGGACACTGAGATCTGGTACCACCATGACACGACCAGCACGATCAAGCTCGACGCCGGTTGCCGTAGCAAGAATACGACCAAGAGGAGATGCTTGCACTCCTGCCGCCCACACTACCGCGCGCGTCGGAATATTCTCGGTTTGCTCATTTCTGCGGATGACAACGACATCTGGTTGAATGTTGGTTACGGTCGCGCCGGTGAGAACCGTGACGCCTAATCGAGCCAGGGCTTCTGTTGCTTTCGCAGAGAGTTCAGCTGGATACGCCGGAAGAATGCGGTCAGTTCCTTCCACCAATAAAATACGAGACTCGGCTGGATTGATATGACGGAAGTCATGTCGGAGCGTGTCTTTGGTGAGTTCCCCTAAGGTCCCTGCTAACTCCACACCGGTCGGGCCGCCGCCAACAATCGCAAACGTCAGCCAGCTCCGCACTTGTTCAGGATCAGACTCACGCTCGGCTGCTTCGAAAGCGAACAAGATGCGGCGTCGGATCTCGGTAGCGTCTTCAATCGTCTTGAGGCCCGGGGCGAATTGTTCCCATTGTGCATTGCCAAAATAATGATGTCGTGCACCAGTCGCGACAATAAGGGTGTTGTACTGTACCTCTCCATCAGTGAGGACAACGCGACGATTGGTAACGTCGATGTCGGTGGCTTCTGCCAACAGCACCTTAACATTACTCTGACGTTTGAGCACCGCTCGCAATGGAGAGGCGATGTCTGCAGGAGAAAGCCATCCCGTCGCGACTTGATAGAGTAGCGGTTGGAAAAGATGGAAATTACGACGATCAATCAACGTGATTTGGACAGGAGCGTCTTTCAACGTGTGAGCAGCGTACAGACCGCCGAACCCGCCACCAATGATCACAACGTTCGACATTCTTTCAGCCTTGATCGATCAATGACCCAACTCCTCAACAAGCACTTTCGCTTCGTATAAGTCCTTGGTGTCGAAGCCTTCGGTGAACCATGTGTAGAGGGTGGATAATCGCCGGTGCGCTTCCCGTTGTTTACCTTGTTGTTGCCACAGCCGAACGAGGCTTAGGGTGGCACGCAGTTCAAGCGATTTGGCGTGTTGTTTTTGCGCAATGTCGATGGCTTTGAGGAAACACCCTTCTGCCTCCGCAGGGATGCTAGGTGCTAGGTGTTGGGTATTGGGGTCTTCGGACGCCGGACGCCGGACTGTAAGACTAGTTCCCCCTTGAGACGATACAATTCAGCTTCGAGGCGATGCTCCTCACTGGCAGACATGGCGGTGAGAGCCTTAGAGAGAAAGGTCATCGCCTGTTCGATCTTTCCTAGTTTTCTATAGATCTCGGCCTGTAACGCGAGAAAATACGGTTGCGCTAGCTCTGCCCTCACTGTTTGTCTAGCCATCAATCCCTGCCGTATCTGCTGCAGCCCTCGCTCTGCCTCTCCTTGTTCTGCGATGGCCCACCCCTGTCGAATCGTTCCTGCCGATACCAATGCAGAAAAACCATGCTCGTGGGCAAGTGCGATCCCTGCTTCAGCTTGATGCTGAGCAGGTTGACCTTCGCGACGGAGGTGATGAAGCCCGGCTGCAAAGACGTGTGCGTAACTGAGGCTGAATGGATCCGTCAAGCTTTGAGCCAGCGTGAGCGCTGCCTGGCTCTGCTGTAAGGCTCGATCTGGATATCCCAGAAACCAGAGAACACGGGCAAGCTCGCAGAGGCAGGCAACTCCGGGGTCTGCTCCGCCGTGCAGAGTTAAAGCGTGGTGCATCTGCTGATCATAGTAGGCCATCGCGCGTTGCAAATGGGTACAGGCCGAAGAAAATTCTCCTAACCACAGCAACGTACTTCCGAGGGCGCGATGAGCTTCGAGTAAGAGCGCCGCATCGTGGGTTCGTTCTGCGATGCCGCGAAGCTGCTCGCCAATCTCGCGTGCGGCAGTTAAATTTGCCCGTACATGCTGCAACACCCACAAGCCGCGAAGAACAGCAAAGAGTTGTGGAGTTTCCTCCTGGTGCTGGAGCAATTCCCGTGCTCGTGTGTATGCGCGTTCTACTTCAGGGGCAGAAGGCCCTCGTGTCACTTGAAGGGAAGCGGCTAACGCCAACTGTAAGTCAAGTTCTCGTTGGGGGTATGCAGAGATGTCTGGCAAAGATATCACTAGTTGTATAGCAGATGTCAGATGGTCAATAGCCTCGGCGTGAGCAGATCGTCGGGCCGCGTACTGGGCCGCCTTCTGGAGGTAGGTCACAGCTTTTTCAGTGTTACTACTGTGACTATAGTGATGCGCTACGGTACTGTAATGCTCCTCTAAGCGATCGAGATAGAGTTGCTCAATCGCCCGCGCCGTTTGTTCGTGCAGTGGTTTGCGCCGCTCTACGAGGACCGAGTTGTATGCCACCTCTTGCGTCAGTGCATGTTTGAAATGGTACTCGACCTCGGGAAACGCAGGTCGTTCGTAGAGAAACTCTTTGTGTTGGAGAGCTGAGAGTAGGCGATACAGGTCGTCTTCTGGGAGTGCGATCACCTCTTTGACAAGGCTCAAGGGAAATTCACGCCCGATGACTGCCAGTTGTTGCAGGAACGCTTTCTCGTCTGGCGCGAGTCGGTCAATGCGGGCAGCAAGGACACCTTGGACGGTGGTTGGAATACGCAAATCCGGTTGGGAATGCAGGGGAGGGACAGGTGTCAAACCTGCCTCTACGCCGTCGCGGATTAACACACCTTGTTCTACCAGTTCCTGCACAATCTCTTCCATGAAAAACGGCGTGCCTTCGGTTTTGTCCAGAATGAGTTGGTTGAGGCGTTGTCGAGACGTTGCCTGCAACGTCTCGACCGTTGCCGCACCTAACAGCACGTCAAGAAATTCTTCGGCTTCGGCTTTGCCAAATGGTGCAAGGCGTAGTTGCAGGTAAGAGGTCTTTGCCTCCCACGCGTGTCGATACTCGGGGCGGTAGTTCACCAATAATAGTATTCGTGTGGAAGGGATACTCTCGGTGAGTGTATCGAGAAACCCTTGGGTCTCGCTGTCGATCCAGTGCAGATCCTCAAAGATCAAGAGTAGGGGTTGGTTGAGGCTTTCACTCAGGAACAAGCGCGTGAGTGCGTCAACCGTCCGCCGTCGGCGGATCTGCGGGTCCATCTGTTGCAGAGCGGCTTGCGTGTCGGTGACCCCCAACAGAGCAAACAGATACGGCAGCGTATCTTCGAGGCTACGATTGAGCATCAGGACTTTGCCACCAATCTTCTCACGTCGGGTGCGTTCGTCGTCCTGTGGTTGCAGCTGGAAGTAACTCTTGAGCAGTTCGATCACAGGCAGATACGGCGAGACTTTGCCATGCGAGACCGCATAGGCTTGTAACACGAGGCAAGCAGATTGCGTCTGTTGGGGCGTATGGCAATACGTCCGCACGAATTCGTAAAACAGCCGAGATTTTCCTAATCCGGGTTCACCCATGACGCCGACAATTTGGCCCTGGCCTGTTTGCGCTTGAGCGAAAGCGCGCTGCATCTGTTCCATTTCGCTGTGGCGCCCGACGAACCGCGTCAATCCACGGCGAGCAGCGACTTGTAGGCGTGTACGTAAGGGACCGGCACTCAACACTTCATAGATGGGTACAGGCTGATCGATCCCTTTGACCTGCGCTTCGCCGAGAAATTTGCACTCAAAATAGCCTTCGATCAATTTGTAAGTGTGATGGCTGATAATGATAGAGCCTGGCGTGGCGAGATTCTCCATCCGCGAGGCGAGGTTGGTGCTGTAGCCGACTGGAACGTAATCGACATGCAAATCGCCTTTGCGAATCGAGCGTAGGACTACTTCTCCGGTGTTGATGCCGACACGAATTTGTAAGGGGGTCCCTTTTTCCAGGCGCAAGCGGTCAGCATAGTGGCGCATCTCCTCTTGCATACGCAGTGCAGCATAGAGTGCTCGTTGGGCATGGTCTTCATGAGCGAGCGGCGCACCGAACAAGGCAAAGATACCGTCACCCAATGATTGAGCGACATAGCCATCGTAGTGATGCACAGCCTCCATCATCAAATGCAGTGCAGGGTCGATGAGCTGGCGCGTGTCTTCGGGGTCCAGGGCTTGGGTTAGCGTGGTGAAACCTGCCACGTCAGCAAAGAGTGCGGTAATGGTCTTGCGTTCGCCATCAGTACTAGCGCGAGTCGTTATATCTGTCTGCTCTGCAAGAATTCGCTCAGCGAGATGGTGGGGAGTCCAGTGCTTGGGATTTACTGCGGGTTGGGAGCTTGCAGATGGAGCGAGAAAGTTGGAAACGATAGCCTTTCCGCAGCCTCCACAGAACTGGTCATCGAGTTCATTTTCAAAGCCACAGGAGGGACACGAGAGCGGCAGTGCAGAACCACAGGCCGAGCAGAATTTTCTCCCGGTTTTATTTTCTTTGTGACATTGTAGACACTGCATAGTTCCCTCGGTTCTGGCGGATGGCAGCCATTGCTCTCTTCATAAGAGAAGAGACGAGGGAACTCTAGTGGTGTTGGAGGAGTTACTTTTCCTCTTCCGATACCCGATATGCGGTACCTTCAATAAGTCGCTTAATGTCGTAGTTCCACTCCCCCATCCATTTTTCGATGACACCGTAAGCCGGACACTGCCCTTTGGCTAGCTCTTCGCGCAGACGTTCAAGGTAAATGGTTTCATTCTCGCCTTTGGTGTTGCACTGATTGTGACGTTCGAGTCCAGACCAGGCGATTGCAAGTAACTCTTTGGCATAATCTAAAAGGGTGATGCCACGGACACGGACACCAAGCGCTTGGCGGTGTGAAGCAAAGTATGCTTCCACACGCTCTTCCCAGTCCCATTTCTTGACCAAATCCCAAGCAGCCAGCAGGCAATCGTTTTCGTAAAAAATGCCTTTACATAAGGCTGGAACTGCCAACATCAGGTCGGCGGGCTGTTGGTCGATACAGCGAATTTCGAGATACTTCTTAATGCGAACTTCCGGGAAGAGTGTCGTCAGATGCTGGGTCCAGTCTTCCATCGTGGCGCGGTCACCGTTGTGACCGTCGGTGAGAAAATCACGGAAACGAATACCGGTCATATCAATCCAGCGACCATGACGCACGATGAAGTACATCGGGACATTCAGCGCGTATTCCGCATAGTCTTCAAAGCTTGCTCGCTCAGAAAACGCAAATGGCAAAAGCCCAGAGCGACGGCGATCGGTATCGGTCCATACATGGCCACGCATGGTGAGAAAACCGTTGAGGCTGCCGTCTGAGATTGGCGAATTGGCGAACATGGCCGTAAGAATCGGAACCAGACCCATCCCTGCGCGGAATTTCATCATCGCGTCGGCTTCGGTGCTAAAGTCGAAGTTCACTTGAATTGATGCCGTCTGCTTCATCATGCGATGACCGAGGGTCCCGACCTGTTCCATGTACGGTGCCATGAAACGGTAACGCGTTTTAGGAATCCACTGGATGTCATTAAGCGGACTCACTGGCTGCATGCCAAGGTTGAGAAAAGCTAAATCGAGTTCATCGGCGATGGGCAAGAGATGTTTGAAATGCTTCTGTAACTCGATGTTGGCACAATGGATCGTTTCGCATTGCTCGCCAGACAGTTCGAGTTGTGCTCCGGGTTCCAGGGAGATATTGGCCCGTTCACCACGCAAGGCGATGACATGTCCTTCTTCTTCGACAGGTTCCCAACCCAAGGTATCGGCAAGACGAAACAGCACACGCTCGATACCGCGTTGACTGGAGTACCGCGCTGCTCGACCACTACGACGAGACACACCAACCATCTCGTACTCAGTGCCGAGTCGCCACGCTTCGCGAGGCTTTCCTGCTTGATAGAAATAATCAATTAACTGGGAGCGGTTTTCAACAACCTGTGCCGCTTCCGGGCTTTCGACATATTGCGACATAATACCCTCCCTCTCGGGTACTCCCTCCGATTACGCGCGGTCAGGGTAGCAGACAAACGTGCTAAGGCAAGTGCTATTAGAAAGACCCTTGCTTTTCTCGTGGAAGAGCAAGGGCTCATTCCGATAAGAGTTTTGGGCCTTTGTATTATTCGCTGCGAAGCGTTTGCTATGAGTTGCAGGAGAAGTCTAAAACCAGTACCTATAGAAGGAAAGATTGTAGTGCCATATCGGAGATGTCTGGCGATTCAGTGAGGTGGAGTATGGGAGATGAGGTGTGGAACTCGATCGATCGATTTCTCGAGAGATACGGAAGTCTCGTACTGGTAATGGCGATGTTAGTGGGGGGGCTTACGATCTATCCACTTGTCTTTGGGGAAAAAACTCGCTCAGGCGCAGCCGCACGAGAATGTTTACCTGGTGATTCGGAAACCTGGATCCCGGCGGAGGGCTTGACCTGTGTCAGTGCTCGTCCACCAGCGCTCACCGGCTCCTTTGAGGAAGATTTTGTATCGTATCAGGTGCCGCAAGAAAAAATTTCTGAACATGTTGATCTCTGGCAGCGTTTTGCGCAGGGGGCTGAACGTAGCCGGCGCTGTGGGCATGGCTTACTGACCAATTCTCCGCGCGCATGGCCGCATGTGGAAAAGCTTGAAGTCGTGACTGCTCTTCCACCCAATATGGACGAGGGATGTGTGTGGGTGATGCGCGAGACCGGCTGGTTCTATATCCAGGTGCGTTGGGGCCATTAACGGGCGCATCACGCTGACAGGGCGTCAATTTCTTCTTGGGCAAGTTCACGCATATCGCCGACGTTTACCAACGTTTCCTCTGTTACGAGATAGACCGCGCGGATCCCCAGCGGAACGATCGAGAACCCATCGCGTTTCACCACACCTGAGAATGGGCGATTCCAACGTTTCGACACAAAGAGTGATACCTCTTGGTCTTTGTTGCGATACACGAGCTGTAAAAACATGTGGCTGAGCGGGTTACTGAGTCGCGCCCCTTCAAGATGAAAGCCGGCAGGAGCCAGGTTTGGGACATCTTCCAATCCTTCCTCGCGTAAGACATCTTTGAGGCTTTGGGGATCAAGCCAGGAGAGGGAGAAGGGTTGGGTATTGTTCAACTGCACTTCGGCAATCAAAGCCGCACTAAACGCGGCGGTTTCTGGATCTGACGGGGCAGAAAAGATTTGCCGACCAAGGACGAGGGAGAACAGCACCGCAGCAGCGATCCCAGCCACGCGCCAGCGACGAATCCAGCTCTGAGGAGAAATGCTGTCGAGAATGCGGTCCTGTAGCTCTTCGACACCATCAATCGGCGTTCGTCCTATCTGCCGGAGTTGTTCGTCGAGACTCCGCATAGCCTCCATCTCTCGCAGACAGGCGGGGCAATTATCAAGATGCTCAGCGACACTAAAGGTATCCTGTGCGCCTAATTCATCATCGATAAAGGGGTTCAGTAGTTTCTGAATATCTTTACATTCCATGGCCAGAAGATCTTTCTCCCCCTTTTGCGGAGGTTGAAGGAGTCAAAAACCGACGTAACTCCCGTCGTGCGCGAAACAGTCGCGACATCACCGTTCCTATGGGGATATCGAGAATCTGAGCCGTTTCTTTATAGGCAAACCCCTCGACGATTACGAGCCACAACACATCGCGAAACTCTGGTGCTAGGTGGTTCATCGCAGCCAGAAGATCATGGCGGTCGCCACTTTCGCTGAGTGGGAATAAAGGGATCACTTTTCCCGAGACGTTTTCTACGTCTTCTGCCTCGGTGAGGGGATCGTGTCGCTTTTTCCCTGCCGCTTTCTTCAACACATTCAGGAGGATTCTAAACAACCAGGCCCGACAGTTCGTTTCCGGCTGATAGGTGCGAAACGACCGCCAAGCGCGCAGATATGTTTCCTGCACGGCATCTTCAGCTCGGCTGCGATCGCCGCTCATCCGTGCTGCGGTACGCAACAAAGCCTCGATATGGGGAAGAGCCTCCTGTTCAAACGATGCTCGGTTCCGCATCTAGGGTCTCCCTTGCTAACTCAAACTCCGGCTGCATGGGGTTTATTCCATAGCCAACGGCTAAAGAAAAGAATAGCAGGTTAGAGCGAGAGGTACAGCAGGTTATTTTCCATCTTGACGGAATAAACGGTTGCCTGGGCTGGACGCTCGCTGCTTCCGTCGCGGAGGTCGAAACGCCAGCCATGCATTGGACATTTGACTCCACCAGCATCATCGGTAAAACCGCGAATCAGCGGACCACTACGGTGTGGACAGCGATTCTTGATGGCGAACACCGTACCGTTGATATTAAAAAGAGCGATCTCGATACCGTTGAGCTTAACGAGTTTGCGGCTACCGGGCGGCAGCTCATCGACAGGACAGGCTTCGAGCCATTGTTCGGGCATGGTCGAAGAACGTAAAACGTAAAACGTAAAACGTAAAGTGGAGATCAGTCTGCTTCTCTTCTTTACGTTTCACGCGTTACGTTTTACGGAATGTATCCCCATAACCGTATGACCTCTTGGCGATCGTTGCCTTGATACGCCTTATACTTCAGTAACGTATCGAGGCCATCACAGGTGCGTTCAAGGTTGGTTTCTTCACCAGGAAAGTCGCCCCAACCATGTTCATTCTTATGCGTGAAGATCCATTGCAGGCCGCGTATGATGACCTCTTCTGCACGAGGATCGTTAAGAATGCGGGTGACAACCATCAGGGAGCGGGTACAGTCCATGGTGTGATCAACATTCTCGCCATCCCATGAGCCGTCCTGAGCTTGCCATTCATAGAGCTTGGTCGCACCTTTGGCGCAGGATTCTTGCGCTCCACTGAGGCGGCGGTCAATGACCAGATCTGCCACCACCGCGTCTTGAATTAAGTGAGCGGTAATTTCGACCCCTGAGGGATGAAAATCGTCGTCGTACCAGCCACCGTCAGCGCTCTGATTATCAATGATGAAGCGACCACCTCGTTCCCACGAACGCAGGACATCGGCTCGGCGATACGGTTCCTGTAATCCGAGCACAACATTAAAGAAACTCACAGGGTGGCTAGTGGTATCGAGGTCAGCCCAGCGTGGATCGACCCAATGACCATCGGCTTTTTGCGTGTCGAGGAAGTAATCGATCGCACGCTGCACGGACTTACTGATCTGCTCGTTTTTCAGTAACCGATTGCCGCGAATGAGCATGAGTCCGCAAAACGCAGAAACCCATACGGTACTTTCATTGTCAGCAGAGAACGGACTCCAACCGCCATCAGTATTTTGGTAATCGACGAGAGCGAGATAATCAGGCAAAAAATCCGGTGTTGTCTTCGCGTGCAGGAGAACTCGTAGTGCATGCGCTACGAGTTCAAGGTCCTGCGGGCTAGCGGTGAGGCTCCAGTTATTTTTCTCTCGTAAGAAGAAGGCGTACTCACTTTTAAGCAGTTGGTCGATGTGTTCAAAGTGCATCAGTTAAATCCTCAATCATGCTGGCAATCAGCGCTCAGCAATCAGCGGTCAGCCACACAAAAAGAACCCCTTTCTTCGTTTTTCGCTGAAAGCTGAAGGCTAACTGCTGACAGCTATTTCACCTTCGCCCACGCCCGGCGGTAGTCCTCGAACGTATCGATTTCCAACCAGCCTTTATACGTGTCTACGCAAGCAACCTTTCCGCCGCAGTTGATAATCTCTTGTAGAATGTCGGTGAATGCCGCGCGCTCTAACGAGTCTGCCTCGTGGAACTTCCGCGTCTGGGACCGTTGGCGTGACTGCTGATGGACGGTGCGCAGCAAACGCGCACCGTCTTCGGAGAACATTGCCAGGCCGATGAATTCTCCGTCAGCTTCATTGGCATTGAGGGTACGACCGATCTTTGCCAGCGTTGTTCCTTCCGTCGTCGGTAAGAAACGATAATCTTTTTGTGGCGGCTGGTGTGTGATCACCAGGTCTGGCTTCCTCACATGCAGTTCTTCCTGGGAGTGAGGCTGATCCCCCCACGCGCGGTCAACAACAACGTTAATATCGGCTTCAGACTTCAAGAGCTTTTCGAGAATGGCAGGGTCGAAGATGATGTCTGAGTACAGGAACAGGAAACGTCCTGCCATTTCCTGTTCTGCGAGAAAGAGTGAGGCGAGCTCGCCGGTGTCACGAAACCGATCATTGTCGTAGTAGCGAATATTGGGAAGGTTGATCTGTTCCTTACGGTAGCCACGGACTACGGCAACATCCTTTACGCCACATTCATTGAGTGCTTGAATTTGTCGTTCGAGAATGGTCTTACCTTTGATCTCCAGCATCGCCTTGGGGCGATCTTCAATCAACGGTAGCAAGTTCTCTTCAAAGCCCGCCGCAATAATGACGGCAGTGACCTCATGGCCACCGGGGAGCAGGAATTTCTTCTCGTTCGTTTGTAACTCAGGGACACCAACCAGTTCGTAGATTTCAGGGAGCGTCGCAATGCGATTATCGACAGCGGCAGGGCGAGCTTCCGCTTTTAGCACTGCAAGTGATTCCCGCATCGCTTTCACCGCAGCTCGCAACGCTTGGTTAGCGAAGATGACAAGCTTGAACCCTGCTGCAGCGAGATCATTGGCAGTGATGCCAGCGTAGGTGGTTGGAACTGCGACAAGTGGGCATGCGCTATCCCATGCATCAGTAAAATCCTTCAATTCGTCGAACGTTGAGGATTTTGAATGGACGAGAACCGCATCCGCCCCAGCCTCCGCGTAGGCACGGGCACGAGTCAGCGCTTCCTGTGTTCCCCAGCCAGCAATGAAGGCTTCCGTGCGTGCGATGACAACAAAGTCAGGATCGTTCCGTGCCGCTTTCGCGGCTTGAATTTTGCGCGCGTGTTCGTCCGTTGGAACGAGTTCGCGTCGCACGCCGGCATAAAAACTACAACGCTTCGGGAAGATATTATCTTCGATGCAGAGCCCGGCGACACCAGCGCGTTCATATTGCGCGACCGTGCGCATAACATTGATTGCGTTTCCGAAGCCGTTGTCACAATCGGCGATGACAGGGATATGCACGGCTTCAACCATACGCTGCACGGCATCCAGCGTTTCACTCATTGTGAGGATATTGGCGTCAGGGAGGGCACTGACGGCTGAAATTCCGAAACCGCTAGCCCAGATCGCATCAAACCCGGCTTCTTCCGCAAGTTTCGCTGATAATGCATCATGGGCACCAAGGACCAACGCTGGGCCCGGCCTGCGTAACAGCGCTCGTAAAGTTGCAGCAGCTGTAGATATTGGCATAGTGAGCAAAACCATACGCGCGGTGTTCCAGAGCCGCAAGAGCCTGAAGCGATCCAAACGTACGTGAGGCAAAGGTGTCCGCGTCGTGGCAAGCGGCGATAGCCGGGTTTTTCAAGGCCCTGGGAAATAGCGGCGAATGTTAACCCTTTTTACGACCAATGGCACACACACCACTTCCTATCGGAGGAAGGATACGCTTAGCGAGATGCGCAAGCGCAAAACTGTTTCCGGCACCGAGCTTTTTCCATAACCCGAGCAGTGCCGGAGCACCGGAGCAATAAATCACCTTACAACCGATGCGCTCCAACAATGCCGACAGTGTGTGGGTTGTGAAGTGGTTCCACTGGCTATTCGGGTGAAGGGTGCTGCCACGCGTTTTCAATTCTTGCAATTGATGTGCATTCGGCACGTCGATAAGGAAGATGCCACCTGAAGCTAACAAAGGAAGCAGTTGCTGAGCAATCTCCACAGGGCGATCGACATGTTCAAAAACCTGCCACGCCACAATAGCATCAAACTTTCCGATGCGTGGGGGAACATAGCTACTCAACGGCTCAGCGCTGAGGCGATTGAAGTTAAAGAACTTGTTTCCCGCTGCTACTAAAGACTTGCCAATGTCCTGCCCTTCAGCATCCCATCCTGCATCGACAGCATGTGTCACGAGCAGTCCATTACCACACCCGAAGTCAAACAGACGGCGTCCGGTGGTGTATTTGCTGAGAAGATTCAGAATGAATGGCGCGTTACTTTCCTGCCTGTCCAAGAACGCTGGTGCAAATTCTTCCATATCGGGATCGGGATTGTCCTTTGTGGCGGGGAGGTCTGGCCGTGGGTTGGTGAAGATCATGCCACACGTGTTGCACTTGTCTACTTTGCTCGTGCCGCTGATGCGGCTGTTCGGCGCATCGATATACTTAGAAAGATTGTTCCCGTGGCAGATTGGGCAGGCGATCGTTTGCATGACCGTGTGGCTTATCAGCTCTTCGTTCATTCCTAGCTGAAACCACGGCCGCTGGCCGTGCGACCCGAAAAGCTTCGGAGCGATCCGGCGTGCAGGCCCGTCACGCACCCCATAGGTTCTCCTCCCAGGAAGGTCCGCTGGGGCAGGAAGGAG
>VGTJ01000054.1 GCA_016874775.1 Deltaproteobacteria bacterium | reverse complement strand
CAAAGGCCTACAGGTCTCCGACGATGAGTTTCAAGCGCTCAATATCAAACCCGGTAAGTTTCATGGCGATTGGAACTATACGCTTCTTCCTCGCTCTTAATCGGTAACTTAATTCTTGCCCATGCCTAACCAGTCAGAGATAGCGTTCTCAGTTATTCCTAGGACCTCACCTCCTCTCTCCACGTGCCAGACATGCGGCATCTTGCAACCGTGTTCTCTTGCAGCGCTGGCGTGCATGTGCAAAGAACGGTAGCGGAGAAACACAGGGAAGTCCTAAGAAAGTTCCGAGAAAGTTCTAAGATTTCTCCAAGTTGCCTGCTTGCAGCGTGACGTGTGACAGATGAGAGAGTATAAGTTGGCGTATGGCACAGTGGGACAGCCGGAAGAAGGACTGCTGGTGCTCGCCGAGGCACTGGCGACAGTAGAGAAAAATGACGAGCATTTCTACGAGGCGGAGTTGTATCGACTCAAGGGCGAGCTTACGCTCGCTGGGGCTAGGGGTTGGGGATTAGGGGTTGGGTCCTCCTCCCCACAAGCCCCAAGTCTCAAGCCCCAATTCCCACGTGGGGTGGCGCAGGAGGCGGAAGGATATTTTCTCAAAGCTATCGAGATTGCGCAGGAGCAGCAAGCCAAATCCCTTGAACTCCGCGCTGCGACTAGCCTCGCCCACTTCTGGCAACAACAAGGCAAGCGAACCGAAGCTCACAAGCTGTTGTCCAATGTCTACAACTGGTTCACCGAGGGGTTTGACACCAAGGACTTGCAAGAAGCGAAGATGCTGATTGAGGAATTGGCCATTGAAGGCTTACAGCATTGAACGAATCATTGATGAGCTTTATCGTAGAAGAAGTATCGAGGTTGTATATCAATGAGCACAACGACTGCCGAGCAAGTGTACGAACAACAAATCAAGTTGCTCTCCGCTACAGAACGGCTGCGCTTGGTGGAGATCATCGCCCGCGACTTGTCTACAACAACCGTAACAGAACAACCACGTCAACGAAGTTTGTTGGAACTTGAGGGGCTTGGGGCTGAATTATGGCAAGAGATCGATGCGCAGGAATATGTCAATGAGCTACGCAAAGAATGGGATCATCGACCATGAGCAAGGTCGACGATGCCTTGGTCGGTGTCACAGATCTCGGATTCGACACCGCTCCGTTGATCTACTTCGTGGAACGTCATTCGACCTATGTGGATATTGTACGTGAGTTTGTTCGCCGAGTAGATACAAGAGCAGTGCGGGGCTACAGCTCGATGGTCACCTTAACCGAGGTTCTTACTCGGCCGAAACAAAAAGGCAACACAACAGTCGAGCAGGAATATCGCGACCTATTGCTTCACAGCCGCAATTTCACACTGCTCCCTATTGATGCCACCATCGCTGAGCGCGCAGCCGATTTGCGCGCTCGCTATCGTTTCCGCGCCCCTGATGCACTGCAAATCGCGGCAGCACTGGCCGCTGGCTGCCAAGCCTTCTTGACCAATGATGCAGCTCTCAAGCGTACGGTAGAACTTCGAGTACTCGTACTAGACGACCTCAAGACTCAGGCGTGATTCAGCTAAGCGCGATCCGATACAACTTCGCTACATTCTTACAGACAATCTTGTCGCGCGTTTGCTCCGACTGCCCGGCAAATTGATCGTCAATCACCTTTCGTGAATGCGGCCACGTGCAGTCAGAGTGCGGGAAATCTGACGCCCACATGTAGTTGTCAGCACCAAAGTATTCACTGGTCATCGGGCCAATTGGGTCGTCTTGAAACGTCACCATCACCTGACGACGCACATAGAGGCTGGGTTTCATCGGCAGTGGGTCATCCGACATCGCGTTGAATTTCTCGTAGGCATGGTCGAGTCGATACAGATAATGCGGGAACCAGCCACTGTCGTTTTCTGCGGACACCAAGAGAAGTTTCGGGAAACGCTCCAGCACGCCACCAAAGATGATGTCAGTAAAGGAACGTTGAATCTCTTGAAAGTGGTTCACATAATTGCGCGTCATGAACGGCGGTCGCTTGCCAGAGGGCGACACTTTCATCTGGTCATCGCGCCCACTCCCTTTCCCAGTGGCAAGATGGAGTGACAAAGGCATCTGCAATTCTTCGGCGACCTTCCACAATGGATCATATTCCTCAGTCCAGAACGGACGATCGGGCGGTGGCGCTCCCCAAATCTGCGCGCCCTTCAAGCCGAGCTTTGCGCAACGTTCTAATTCCTTGACGCCGGCATTGAGATCTTCGAGAGACACGAGGCCCACCGCGTGAAACCGCTTGCGGTTATGTGAACAGAACTCAGCGACCCAATCGTTGTACACTTTGAAACAGGCACGTTGCAGATCTGCATCTTGCAGCCGAAACAACGGCATGCCAAACGTGGTATAGAGAACCTCCGCAACAACCCCGTCTGTATCTTGATCCTTGACGCGCTCGACTGGGTCCCAGCCGCCCGGAGGCGCTGCGGCAAAGCCTGCCTTCTTGAAGTATTCACCAAGGTCTTTGCCACTGCGGCCCGCAGCGAACCCCAGTGACACCCGAGAAGGTTTAATGCCTGACGCAACGAAGAAGCTGCCCTTCTCATTCTCTTCGACATGTGGAGCCTGACCGCGATACTTTTTATCAAGGCGCTCAGTCCACAGATTTGGTGGTTCGATAAAGTGTGAATCCGCGGAAATGACGGTGTAGTTTGACATCGTAGCCCCTCCTTAAGGTGCAGTAGTCCGTGCTTACCAGCTTTCCGCCGGGAGCGCGACCTGGGAACGCAACCTGGGAGCGCAGGCGTCTCGCCTGCGAAAAGGGCGACCGAGACGGTCGCGCTCCCACGTTGCCATTGACTTTTCAATACCATCGCGCGATGACTCAACCGCTTGCTGATTCAATAACTGTGGGAGGCATGAGCAATGCCTAAAATTACCGATCTACGCGATCAAACCTGCATCGTCGGCATTGGCGAAACCGCCTATACACGCGGTACCCCAAAGAGTGCGCTCGAACTCGCGTTGGAAGCGTCTATGGGAGCAATAGAAGATGCGGGTATCAAACCTGAAGCGATTGATGCCGTGATTCTACCGAGCGGGGCTGGCAGTGGCGGCACTGCGGGTGACTTTTGCGCCAACTTGGGACTGCAAGATTTACATTACACAACGTCACTGCAAGAAATGGGCGGGGCGATGTGTGTCTCTGCAGTCGAATCTGCGGCTGTCGCTCTCGCGAGCGGCATCTGTAACTACGCGCTGATTCCGCTGTGTAGCCGCTTCTATTCTGGACGCAAAGCGCGAAACTTGACCTCTGACCCAGGGACCGGATTACAAGCGGCGGAGACCATACGCGATTACTATGGCCCCTTTGGTGTCGGTGCACCCCCTCAACATTACGCCTGGATGGCGCAACGGCATATGCAGCTCTATGGCACCACACACGAACAGTTAGGAGCCGTAGCCGTAGCGATGCGTAAACATGCGCATTTACACCCCAATGCGCTCATGAAGCGTATGCCCATGACGTTAGAAGACTATCTCTCATCACGATGGGTGAGTTATCCGTATCGACTCTTGGATTGCTGCTTGGAAACCGACGGTGCTGCCGCCCTGCTCATGACCACAGCGGAACGCGCGAAAGATTTGCGCAAGCAACCCGTGTACGTCTCAGGCGTGACGTCAGGACACCCGTTTCCTCCGCACGACATTCCTAATCGGCCCGATATTCTTAAAATAGGCCTCGATTTCTGCGCACCACGGGCCTACGAGATGGCAGGGGTCACTCCCAAAGATATCGACTTCGCCCAAGTCTATGACTGCTTCACTGGTCAGGCGATCTTGCAAATCGAAGCGGCGGGCTTTTGCAAGAAAGGTGAAGGTGGTCCCTTTGTTGAGAACGGGCGCATCGAACTGGGCGGGGAACTCCCTGTTAACACTCACGGTGGTCTGTTATCACAAGCCCACAACACCGGTATGAATCACCTCGTTGAGGCTGTCGTACAACTGCGCCATGAAGCAGAGGCACGACAAGTGAAGGACGCTGAGCTAGGGGTTGTCACTGGCTGGGGTGGCCATGGGCATGGGTCGATCGCGATTTTGCGGCGATAACGCTTGGTATGAATGCCGTCGTCAGGCCCGCCCTTCGACTACGCTCAGGATAAACTCCAGCGGGAATCCCGGAATGTTAAACACAGGCCTGTGGTAATACCTTCCGGATTCCGGGTCGCGGCCTACGGCCTTGCCCGGAATGACGGGCTAGTCGTCTTCGTCATTCCAGCGAAAGCTGGAATCCAGGGGATGTGGCAGAGGTTGAACATCTTTCGAAGAGTAGGATTTTCACAATGAGCACCGAAAACAAAGCACAGACCGTTAGACTTCCCATCCTGCAAGGCTACACCAAAGACTTTTACGACTGGTGCCACAAGCAAGAATTACGCTTTCAGCGCTGCTCGCAGTGCGGCACCTGGCGTCACCCACCACGCCCTATGTGCACGAGTTGTCACTCCCTCAAATGGGAATGGGCACCGACCAAAGGCAAAGGCAAAGTCTACTGCTGGACAACGGTTCATCAAGCGCTCGATCCAGCCTTTGCCGAATCCGTCCCGTACGCAGCAGTCGTAGTCGAATTGGAGGAAGGACCGCGCCTCACCACCTGGGTCACAGGCATATCGCCTGATGACCTACAGATCGGCATGCCAGTTGAGCTGTGGTTCGACACCCTAACTGACGAGGTAACACTGCCGAAGTTCAAACCCTGCTAAACTTGTTTGACAGCAACAGGTTGCACAAACCATTCCTCAACTTTCTGGCGATCGACTTGACCAGCAGCGATCGCCAGAAAGAAATCGACGAGCTCGTCGTTTGTGGCTCGTAATTGCCCGCCGTTTAGTTCAAGAAAAATTTCTGCAACAGCGGCGGCAACACGTTTGTTGCCATCTAGAAAAGCGTGCGCTTGGGCCAGATGATATGCATAGGTCGCTGCACAGATAGTCAGTGACGCCTGCTCGTAATACGCGCGATTTTCCGCCGCCGCAAGTGCCGATTCCAGTGCCCCAGCATCGCGAACGCCGTGGGTTCCGCCGAATTCTTCTATGCCACGCGCATGAATGGCGAGCACTTCATGCAGCCGAAGAAACAAGAGGACACTCTCCACTATTGCGGCCCCTTCGCTAGGCGGACGTACGCATCCGCACGTCGCGTAAACACGCTTTTGGTGAGCGTCTCTAGTTGCTTGCTTCGATCGGCCTCATCAAGTGGCTGGAGTAATAAGGTACGATCGAGGACAGAGACCTCTACTTCATCTCCAACCGTTATCCCGAGTTGGTCTAAAACATCCTTCGATAGAAGCAAAGCTACAGATTCACCAACCGCGGTAAGTCGTTCACGTGACATGACAGTCCCCTTTCACAACAGATTGTACGCGGACTGGACGAGCAAGCAAAGCCTCTGCCCAAGCCCTGTCAAAACACCAGTGGCGCAGCGCAGAGAAATACCGTAAAGGGTGTGTCCGGATTGCTTAGAGAGGGATGACCGAACAAGTATGAAGAAACTGCTCATCGCCAATCGTGGCGAAATTGCCATTCGTGTGATCGAAGCGGCAGCGGAAGTCGGACTGACCACCGTTGCCATATTTTCTGAAGATGACGCCAAGTCATTGCATGTCATTCGCGCTGACGAAGCGCAACAACTGCGCAGTGCCGGTGTAGCTGCATATCTCGATGCAGAGCAAATCGTCACAGTCGCGCAACAAGCTGGCTGTGATGCTATTCATCCGGGATATGGTTTTCTCAGCGAGAATGCCGATTTCGCCCGACGTTGTGCTGCGGCAGGTATTACCTTCGTTGGTCCGCGACCCAAGTTGCTCGAACTGTTTGGCGATAAAGTCCGCGCTCGGCAGTTAGCCGCGCAATGCCGCGTACCGGTCCTTGCTGGTGCTGAAGGTGCAAGTAGCCTCGCCGATGCCAAAGCCTTCTTTCAGTCCGGACCAGCAGGTGCAGCAATGGTCATTAAAGCTGTAGCTGGCGGTGGTGGGCGCGGTATGCGGGTGGTGCGTCATTTCGATGAAATCGAAGAGGCGTACACTCGCTGCCAGTCAGAAGCCCGTGCAGCCTTTGGTAATGGTGATGTGTATGTCGAGCGCTTCATGCCTCATGCCCGCCATATTGAAGTGCAGATTATCGGTGACCATGCGGGCAACGTAACGCACTTGTGGGAACGTGAATGCACAGTACAACGGCGACATCAGAAGTTGATCGAGATTGCCCCGAGTCCGTCAATCAACGCTACAACACGTGAGCAACTCGTTGCTGCTGCGCTGCGCATGGCGCAACAGGTCAACTACAATAGCCTCGGTACGTTTGAATTCCTGGTCTCAACAAATGGTGATACCACTTCTTTTGCGTTCATCGAAGCAAATCCTCGCTTGCAAGTCGAACACACGGTCACAGAAGAAGTGACCGGTATAGATTTGGTCAAGACACAACTGCAACTCGCCACTGACCAATCCCTTGACGTGGTCGGACTTGCCCCTTCCCATCACATCAAGCCGCACGGTTATGCTATTCAACTGCGCATCAATGCTGAATCGATGACGAGCGATGGCTTGGTCAAACCGGCCAATGGCACGCTGACAGTGTTTGAGCCCCCTTCAGGGCCTGGCCTGCGCGTCGATTCTTACGCCTATGCTGGCTATAGTACAAACCCGAGGTTTGATTCGCTGATAGCGAAATTGATTGCCCATTCGCCTTTGCCAACTTTTGCCGAAACAGTGAATAAGGCCTATCGCGCCTTGTGTAAGTTCCGTATCGAAGGCGTAACTACGAATGTGGGTTTCTTGCAAGCGCTGTTACAGCATCCAGACTTTCGCGCCAATCGACTGCATACCGGTTTCATCGAAGAGAAGCTCGACGAACTTACTGGCGCAACATCAGCAGCGCATCGCCAACTCTACTATGCCCGACAAGCGCAGACACGCACCGTCGGGACGAAACTCGATAATCGCGACCCACTGGCAATTCTTGATCTTGGACGATCCGCCGCTCAGCAGCTTGAAGAAGTGGAACCAGCGCCAGCAATACAGGCCATGCCGGGCTATGACATTGAAGGACCTGAGAACACTGTTCCTTTGCGGGCACCGATGCAAGGAACGATTGTGTCGATCGATGCAGCAGAGGGCGTTACGGTCGTCAAAGGTCAGCAACTGATTGTGATGGAAGCGATGAAGATGGAACATGTCCTCGTCGCACCGGTAAGTGGCATCGTCCGTGCAACCACGGCAATGAAAGGCGACACCGTTGCCGAAGGGCAACCGCTTATCTTCATCGAAGAACAGCAGGTTGATGCGGCAGTCACAGTCAGTAATGCTGACGTAGACTTAGATTACATTCGCCCAGACCTCGCGGAGGTAGTCGAGCGACACAATGTCACACTTGATGCAGCGCGGCCAGAGGCAGTTGCTCGCCGCCGCAAGACCGGCCAGCGCACAGCGCGTGAGAATATTGCAGCCGTCTGTGATCCCGATTCATTAGTCGAATACGGCGCGTTAGGCGTTGCCGCGCAACGTCGGCGACGGACGATGGAAGATCTCATTAAGAATACGCCAGCCGATGGCATGGTCGTTGGTCATGCAACCATCAATGCTGATCTATTCGGTCCAGAGCGTGCCCACGCGGCAGTATTGGCATATGACTTTACTGTGCTCGCCGGAACCCAAGGACATCTCAATCATCGCAAAAAAGACCGCATGTTCATGTTAGCGCGGGAACTACGTATTCCGCTGGTGTTGTTTGCCGAAGGTGGCGGGGGTCGACCTGGTGACACAGATGGTGACTTCAGTTCGCGTACCTTCTTTGATTTCCCAAGATTGAGTGGACTGGTGCCGCTGGTGGGAGTGATCTCGGGCCGTTGTTTCGCTGGCAATGCCTCGTTGCTCGGTTGTTGTGATGTAGTAATCGCCACCAAGGATTCCAATATCGGCATGGGTGGTCCAGCCATGATCGAGAGCGGCGGATTAGGTATCTTCCGACCCGAGCAGATCGGGCCCATGAGCGTGCAAGAACCCAGCGGTGTCGTCGATATTGCGGTCGCCGATGAGGTAGAAGCGGCGCAGGTTGCTCGTCAGTATCTGTCGTATTTTCAAGGTTCGCTCAATCACTATGAGTGCGCTGACCAACGGCTGTTACGCAAAGCTATTCCTGAGAATCGCCTGCGCGTGTACGACATCCGCAAAGTTATTGAAACCCTCGCGGACGCCAGGTCAGTCATGGAACTACGCCCACACTTTGGCCGTACGATGATCACCGCGCTGATTCGCATCGAAGGACGCGCGATTGGCTTGGTAGCCAATAATCCAATGCACCTGGCCGGCGCGATCGACAGTGATGGCGCTGACAAGGCGTCTCGTTTCATCGTGCTCTGTGATGCGTTTGACATCCCCCTCCTCTACCTGTGTGACACGCCTGGCATCATGGTTGGTCCAGAGATTGAGAAGACCGCCCTGGTCCGCCACTCCTCGCGTATGTTTCTTGCTGGCGCCAATGTCCAAGTACCGTTTCTCAAGATTGTCTTACGCAAGGCCTATGGGCTTGGGGCTATCGCCATGTCTGGTGGAGCGGATGATGCTGCGGTGTTTACCGTCTCCTGGCCAACCGGTGAGTTTGGCCCTATGGCACTCGAAGGTGCAGCCAAACTGGGCTATCGCAACGACCTTGCGGCCATAGCCGATCCAGTCGAACGGAAGAAGAAATTCGACGAGATGGTCGCTGGTTTATATCAGCGTGGCAAAGCGTTAAATGTCGCCACACACTTTGCCCTTGATGATGTCATCGACCCAGCAGAGACACGACGATGGATCACGCATTCATTGCGGTCGACGCCAGTCGCAACGCGACGGACGACCAAGAAGTATCCGTTTATCGATTCGTGGTAGACAAGACGTTGGCGATCAGCGATCAGCAATCAGCAGTCAGCCAAAAGCTGAGAGCTGAGCGCTGACCGCTATGAGCTTCTCTCTATCGATGCAACATCCGCTTCAACACCTCATCCCGTTCACCATTGAAACGGCGCGAGACCCCTGCATTTGGTACAAAGCCATTGAAGCCGTGAAACGCACCAGGATACACATGCAGCTCGGTCGGCACGCCTGCCGCCAAAAGGCGTTGGGCATAGGTGACGTTCTCATCCAAAAACAGATCAAGGTCACCAACGGGAATATACGCAGGCGCTAACCCTTTCAGATCCGTTGCCCGCGAAGCCGCTGCATACGGAGACACATCTTTACCACCTGGCTCTTTGCCAAGGTACGCACGCCAACCCATGAGGTTATTCTCGCGCGTCCAAACGTATGTATCCGGTGCTGTCGCGCTGGCTGGCGCGATATTGCGATCATCGATCATCGGATAGATGAGTAGTTGGAAAGCCAGTTCTACCTCGGCTCGATCACGGGTGAGTATCGCAAGACCGGCAGCAAGACCGCCGCCCGCACTTGCGCCACCAATAGCGATGCGCGACTTATTCACTCCCAGTTCTTTCGTATTCGCAGCCAGCCACTTCAACGCGGCATAGCAATCTTCCACTGGCGCAGGGTGCGGGTGCTCCGGGGCCAGTCGATACTCCACCGATGCAACCACACACTGCCCAACTTTGGCGAGATGCTTTGCTAACAAGTCGTCACGTTCGACACTCCCTAACACGTAGCCACCCCCGTGAATCCACAACAGCGCTGGCAGTGAGGCAGGACGATCCGTTGGCTGATAGATGCGCACGAAGACATCTGGATCGCCCTTTGGGCCGGGGACTTTCTTGTCGACTGAAGTAACTCCTTCGATGGGTGTCGCTTTGGCAAGTTGTTGCGCAAAGAGATCGTCCATCATCTTCCGGGCCGCCGGGATATTGTGCAAGTTAATTCCGCCCTGGGTAACCTTGTGCCACGCATCAAGTGGACCGACGAGTTCAGGATCGAGCCGATGTCGCATTGTCATTGTTGTCCTCCTTCTTTTTTATTGAGGGTATTCAGCCTTTCCCCGTCTAGTGCATACGCGAGAGTGTGTCAAACGGCTACACTGCTTCTCACGGAATTGACCCTAGGGGGGACTTCTGTTGACTCCGCGCGGCTGACCTGATTAGTCTCTTCGACAAGAATAGAAGAAGGGGTGTGGCGTGGAGGGGTTCGGTAACACACGCAAATCAGTAGCACCACACAACAGCGAAACACCATCAGCTACTCAACCTGGTTCGGGCAACCGACAACCCGGAGCAGTTCTCGTGGGTCGCGAAGGAGAGTTGGCTCAGCTCCATCGTTACTGGGCCAAAGCAAGCGACGGAGCACGGCAAATCGTCTTCGTGAGTGGCGAGCCAGGGATCGGCAAAACCGCGCTGGTCGATGCCTTTGTCGAAAGCTTACACGGTCGCCCGGAGGTGCGGACTGCTACGGGGCAGTGTGTCGAGCAGTATGGTGTTGGCGAAGCCTATCTCCCACTTCTGGAGGTTGTCGCCCGGCTCTGTCGAGGACCAAGTCGAGATCGACGTATCGAGGCGCTCAAGCGCTATGCGCCGAATTTGCTCCTGCAGTTGCCTGGACTGCTCGACCCTGCAGACCATGCCGCTTTACAGAAACGTGTCCAAGAAACCAGCCGCGAACGTATGCTCCGCGAGTTGGCGCAAGCGGCGGAACTCTTCACCGTGCAGCGCGGGCTGGTCATTGTCCTCGAAGATTTGCATTGGAGTGATGTCGCGACCCTGGACTGGTTACGGTACACGGCGCAACGGCGCGAACCCGCCAAGCTTATGATCATTGGTACCTATCGCCCAGCGGACGTGTTGGCAAGTAATCACCCACTCCGTGCGGTCGTGCTTGAGCTCCAGGCGCGCCAGCAATGCGAAGAGATTTCTCTGAGTCCACTCGATGTAGTGGCCATTACCGAGTACCTCAGCAAGCGCTTTGGACAGCTCTCGGTACCAGATGTGTTGACGACGACACTGGTGCGACGCACCGGCGGGAATCCGCTCTTTCTGGTGAACACCGTGCACCTGGTTGAACACGCAATCGTAACGGATGAGATGGGGTCGTGGACGCTTGCTGCAAACAAGCTCCAGGAGGTCGGTGGTGACATTCCAGATACGCTACGCCAATTGATTGAGCATCAACTGCAACGCTTGAGCGAAGAGGATCAGCACGCACTAGAAGTCGCCAGCGTGGTTGGCGTGGAGTTTTCGGTAGCTGAAGTAGCGGCTGGGTTGTCGGGAAATATTGAGGCGCTTGAAACAGAATGTGAGCGCCTTGCGCACGCGGGCCAGTTTCTCCGCGCCCAAGGTGTTGAAGAGTGGCCCGATGGTACGTTCAGTGGGCGTTACAGCTTCACCCACGCCATGTATCAGGAAGTGACTGCGACACGAGTGGGAGGCCCTCGTCGCATTCAGCTACAACGACGGATCGCGGAGCGCAAAGAAGCCGCCTATGGTGATCGCACGCGAGAGGTGGCCGCAGAACTCGCTGTGCACTTCGAACACGGACGAGACTATGCCAAAGCCGTACAGTATCGTCGACAAGCAGGTGAAGCTGCGGCTCGTTCTGGCGCACCGCAAGACGCCTTGCTTCACTTCAAGCGTGGGTTGGAACTGCTCACCTCACTGCCTGACACTCCGGAGCGCATACCCCATGAAGTGCGGCTCCAGCTTGCCCTCACGAACCCTCTTTATGCGATCGGAGGAAAAACCTCTCTCAACGAAATGGAAAATGCGCATCTCCGGGCATACGAGTTATGCCAACGCTTGGGAGAGCCACCACAACTGGCTTCGGTGCTATTTGGCCTTGGGATGGTGTATGAACTGCGGGGAGATTTGCACAGGGCATCAGAACTCGTAGGTCAACTGCTCGCGCTCGCGCAGAAAAGTCAGAATCCGGCGTTGTTGCTTCGTGCCTATATGGCATTGGGAAATGGGTCATACTTCCTGGGAGAATTTGCTACGTCGCTACGCTATCTTGAACAAGGATTGATAGTCTACGATCCGGGCAAACATAGTCCACACGTTTCTAATCTCGCTCAGGATCTTGGCGTCGTGTGCCGCTCTCGTGCTGGTTGGGTGTTGTGGTGCCTGGGCTATCCTGACCAGGCACGGCTGAGCTGTGAGAAAGGGCTGGCTCTCGCTCGTGAACTCTCGCACGATCTCAGTGAGGCATTTGCCTTAGACGGCGCTATCGGTGTTGCTCAAGAATGCGGCCATGTCTCTATTGTTGAACAACGCGTTACTCGGCTGCTCACACTGAGTCACGAACAAGGGTTTGCGTATCCATACGCCTGGGGCCACATGGTGCGCGGCTGGCTCCTCGCCAGGCAAGGCAAGGCGGAGGAAGGGATCACTCAGCTGCGAGAGGGATTAACGGCGATCCGCGCGGGTGGGCAAGAACTTGGCATCCCGTACTTTATGGCGCTGTTGGCCGACGCTTGCGGGATCGCGGGGCACAGCGAAGAAGGATTGGCGGTTGTCAGCGAAGTGTTGATGGTTGGGCAACGGAGTGGAGAACGGTTCTATGATGCCGAGTTGTATCGACTGCAAGGCGAGCTGTTCCTCGTAGGGGCTGGGGGCTGGGGGCTAGGGGCTAGTTCTCTTTCTCCACGAGTCCCTAGTCTCAAGCCCCCAGCCTCAAGTGGGGTGGCGGAGGAAGTGGAAGGGGCTTTCTGCAAAGCCCTAGACATCGCCCGCGACCAGCAAGCGAAATCCCTCGAACTCCGTGCGGCGATGAGTCTCGCGCGACTATGGCAGGGGCAAGGCAAGCGTGATGATGCCCGCGCGTTGCTCCAGGAAGTCTACGACTGGTTTACTGAAGGGTTTGACACTCAGGACTTACAGGAAGCGAAGGCACTGCTAGTGACACTCGGCGGTGTTTCGGATAGTCAAAAGTCCAAGGTCCAAAGTCCAAAGGAATCTGGGGCTAGGGACTGGGGACTAGGGACTGGTCCCTCCTCCCCACAAGCCCCAAGTCCCAAACCCCAAGTCCCACTTGTCCTTCCCCAACTCCCAACCCCCAATCCCCAGCCCCTAACCCCAAGCCTCGTAGGCCGAGAAGCACAACTTGCATTTCTCCAGGATCACTTGACCACAGCACGTAGTGGGGTGCGGCAAGCGGTTTTTCTCAGCGGCGAACCTGGCATCGGCAAGACCGCGTTGGTTGATGCATTCTTGTCTGAAGTCAAAACCAGTCTCGTGTCTAGTGTCCAGCATCCAGCGTTTCAAAAGACTGACCTCTGGCTGGCGCACGGACAATGTGTCGAACAATACGGCGCTGGTGAAGCCTATTTGCCAGTGTTGGAAGCATTAGGACGACTGGGCCGAGAGCAAAGAAAAGAAGAGGTCGCAGCGGTTTTAGCGCAATATGCGCCAACCTGGTTAGCGCAACTCCCCGCTTTGATTCCGGCTGCGAAACGAGAAGAACTGCAACGCGCACTGGCCACTGCGACGCGTGTGCGTATGTTGCGGGAACTTGCTGAAGCCCTGGAGGTGTTGAGTACGCAGCGGCTGCTTGTCTTGGTGCTCGAAGACCTGCATTGGAGTGATCCTTCGACCGTAGAGTTACTGGCCTATCTCTTACGACGACAGGGGCAAGCGCAACTGCTCATCATCGGGACGTATCGGCCTGCGGAAGTCATGACGACTGACCATCCGTTGAAGAAGGCTATTCAGGAACTGCAAGGACGCGGCCATTGTGATGCGTTGCCATTGGGGGTGCTGCCAGAAGCTGCGGTGGCCGCTTATCTGCGCGGACGGTTTGGTGAGGTGCCACCAGATTTTGCCAAAGCACTGCATCAACGGACGGATGGGAATCCGTTGTTCATGGTTGCCACTGTGGAATACCTCATGCGAGAGGGCATTGTTGTTCCAGATGGTGCGCAGTGGCGGATTACCCAGGATCTTCCGACTCTGCAAATGGAGGTTCCCGAGAACCTTCGGCAGCTCATCGCGACCCAATTGGAGGGTCTACGTCCTGAGGAGCAACACCTGCTCGACGTGGCCAGTGTCGCTGGGGCGGAATTTACGGTGGCGATTCTCGCGGCGGAATTGAACCAGGCCCGTGAAGTGGTTGAAGCACAATGTGCGCATTTAGTGACTCGTAGGCAATTCCTGCGCTCGGCAGGGATCGAACAACTCGCTGATGATACGACGAGTGGGCGGTATGGGTTTGTTCATGCCCTGTATCAACGGGTGATTTATGAGCGGATCTCAGAGGCGCGGCGCATGCAGTTGCACTGCCGGATGGGCGAGCGAAAAGAGCAGCTTGCTGGCGATCACACTGCGGGGTTGGCCAATGAATTAGCGACCCATTATGAAACTGGTGGTGACTATGTGCGCACGGTCCATTATTTGGCATTAGCTGGTGAAGCCGCGATACGACGTCAAGCTCATCACGAAGCCATCCGTCATTTGAGCAAAGGGCTAGCTTTGCTCCGCACCCTTCCCGATACTCCTGAACGTGCGCGCCAGGAACTCAGTCTCCAATTGGCATTGGGTATTCCACTGATCACGCTACAGGGGTGGGTGGCCCCACAGGTTGGGCAAGCATACCATCGTGCTCTTGACCTCAGTGAGCACATCGGGACCACGACGCAGCGTTTTCACGCTTTACGCGGGTTAGAACTCTTCTATATGACCCGTACCGAGTACGCGAAAGCGCGACAGTTCGCAGAGCAACTCCTACCTTTGGCACAGCAGTTACAAGACCCAGCACTGCTGGTAGGTGCATATATGGCCATGGGACAAGTACGGTTCTTCACCGGAGAATTTACGCCTGCCTTAGAACATTTTGAGCATGGGATCGCACTGACTCCTCAGCACTATAACTACCAAAGCTGGTCTGTCGGGCATCCCGGCATTTCAAGCCTTGGGTATGGTGCCTGGGCTTTATGGTTTTTGGGCTATCCAGACCAGGCGCTGCAGATGAGTCAGGAGGCGTTACGGCTGGCGAGGGAAGAGGCACACCCGTTTACGTTGGCGATGTGCTTGCAGTTTGCCGCCAAGCTGCATCAGGTGCGTCGTGAAGCGCAGGCAACGCAAAGTCGAGCTGAGGAGAACGTTGCGCTGTCAATGACGCATGGCTTCACACCTTTCGTCGCCATGGAGACACATACGAGAGGATGGGCACTTGCTGCGCAAGGACATTACGACGAAGGGCTCGCGCTGATGCGTCAGACGCAAGACACGTGGCGTGCCGTAGGGATGAATTTTGGGCGGACGCATTTTCTTGCGACGTTGGCAGAGACCTGTAGTGCGATGGGGCAGTTCGAGGAAGGGGTGCAGGCTGTGACCGAAGCGCTAGCTTTGGTCGAACAGAGTGGCGAACGTCAGTCGGAAGCAGAGTTGTACCGCCTGAGAGGCGAGCTGGCGCTCGCAGGGACTAGGGGCTGGGGGCTAGGGGCTAGTTCTCCCCCTCCACAAGCCCCTAGTCTCAAATCCCCAGTCCCAAATGGAGTGGCGGAGGCAGTGGAGGCTGATTTTCGCAAAGCCCTTGATATCGCCCGCCACCAACACGCAAAGTCCCTCGAACTCCGTGCGGCTATGAGCCTCGCGCGGTTGTGGCAGAATCAGGGTAAAGGTGTTGACGCTCGCGAATTGCTCCAGGAAGTCTACGACTGGTTTACCGAAGGGTTTGATACTAAGGATTTGCAAGATGCGAAGACACTACTTGTTATGCTTGGCGGCACCGGAGAAAGCCCAAAGTCCAAAGTCCCAGGTCCCAAGGGACCTGGGGCTAGGGGTTGGGGGCTAGGGACTGGTTCCTCCTCCCCACAAGCCCCAAGTCCCAAGTCCCACTTGTCCTTGCTCAGTCCTCATCCCTCAGTCCTCAGTCCTCTTCAGTGTTCCGCTCCGAAGGCGAGTACTGGACAATCGTATTCCAAGGAACCACGGCCCGTGTCAAAGATACTCGTGGCATGCAGCACCTCGCCTACTTGCTACAGCATCCAGACCAAGAGATCGCCGCCCTTACGCTTGCGGCGGATGCTCCTGATTTCGACACCAGTTCCTTTGCGGCAGCGAGTCTGACCAGTAAACATCGTGATCCAGCCCTGGCGACCGTCCACGTCTCAGGACTGACCGATGCCGGGGAAATACTTGATCCTCAAGCCAAAGCCGAATACCGACAGCGACTCAAAGAGATCGAGGCCGAACTCGAAGAAGCACGTGAGTTCAATGACGTCGGTCGGATAGAAAAGCTGCAAGACGAACTGGAGTTTGTCACCCAAGAACTCATGGGTGCCGTCGGGCTCCGCGGACGGGCGCGTAAAGCCGCTTCACCCCAAGAACGTGCTCGCGTTAATGTCACCCGTGCGATTCGTACCGCGATCACCCGAGTCGCGGACGTACATCCTGCCCTTGGGCAGTATCTCAACCAGACAATGAAGACCGGTACGTTTTGCTCGTATGTTCCTTCTCTACATTCGTCAGTGACGTGGGAGTTCTGATCTCACCGCACTCGCCTACACAGCGACGTCCTTCTCCTTCGCGGCGACATTACATTCCCCATACGGTGATCATTTTGCCGCGCACCGTTTCTATGCGTGTAAAGAGCTTCTCTTCCCACGCTCTGCCCGCTGTACGATCAAAAATGATCAGATGACCTTCCTCAGCACCACAGCGGTCCAAATACTCCCAGGTCTGTTCGAGACCGGTAGCCACTGTCGTCGCCAGAGTCTTATAGAGCACCTTCAGTTCGAGCACGACCTTTTGGACTCCTCCACTATGTGGCCACAGGATCAGCAAATCCGTGCGGCGTCTCCCTAAGCCATACTCTCTTTCTATCCGCCCACCACCGTTGACGACCCGCTGCAAGAACGCTTGCAAGAGTAACTGCGGGCCCGCCTCTTTGTATTGAAAGCGCTCGACCCAATGCTCGGCGTGCTCGCGAAAGAACTCCTGGAACGCATGTAACAGCTTGTTCACATCAAGGGTACCATCGGCGCGCACGTACCATGCGGTTTCGTGTGCTGTCATTTGTTCGGTGGTGTAAATCAACTGACGAGGGATGACTTCGCGGTAGATGGGGTTGGCGATCGCCAGCGGTGCACTTAGTCCCACCAGTCCCAGGTCGCGCAGGTACTCAAGATCATCGACGGGGATATTGTCTGGTGTCTCTTCTCCAGCCAATAAGGGGCCAATCACCCGCTGCACCCGCTCCTCGCGCAATTTGTCGGCTAGTTGATCGAGATGGGTCTCACGGCGCAGAATCAACGCTTCCTTTGCTATATCGACAAGCTCTCGGGTGATCGCACGTGAGCGTTCGCGTCCTTCCTTCATACGAAAACAACACTCGTACCCTAAGGCATTGACGAGCCACGGTTGCCCTTGGGTCAGGTCCCAGCACTGGGCGAGCGCCTCCGGGGTAAACACCTGTCCAGTCTCGCTGGTGTGTTGGGCATAGAGCGCCTCCATCTCCGCACGCGAAAAATTACCGAGCCGCAACGACTCGGCGCGAATATTGAACGCACTGCCACCGGTGATGATCGCTTTCTCCGCTGCGGAGTGAATACGGTAATCGCGCACGTCGCGGACGCCGCACAGGATCACACTCTGTGGGAAGTGCTGGGGACGTTTGTCGTATCCGCCGCGCAGTTGGCGCAAGACCGCAATCAACGTATCGCCCACCAAGGCATCAATTTCATCGATCAGCAGAATCAACGGCGTGGGGTTGTGTGCTGCCCATTGGGTTAAGACTTCGTCGAGCGCGCCGTGCGGACCCAACGTCGCAAAGATGTCTGGCCAGTGAGTGTCAACAAACGGATCAGAGAGAGCAATCCGCGCCCGTGAAGCGAGTTGGCCAAGGATCGCGCGCATGGCTCCGGCAACATCCTCGCGTGCAGATTGCGCCAGCTCGACATTGATATAGACGCAACGGTACTGCCCCTGGGCGTTGAGCGCATGCATGAGCGCGAGGAGAACCGAGGTTTTGCCAGTTTGCCGGGGCGCATGGAGCACGAAGTATTTCTTTTGCGCAATCAACGGCAGGAGCTCTTCAAGCCTGATGCGCTCCAGCGGCGAGAGGCAATAATGATCCTGCGGATTGATCGGCCCTGCAGTGTTAAAGAAACGCTCCATGCCGGCAAGCGTAGCAGGCCACAGTAGCGGAGAAAAGGGAACCGGCTGAGGGGAGGGAGAGCAATGGCCAACGATTACAAGGAATCCGTACAACGCTTCCTCACGTGAGGTTCTTCTATTTTTGCCTTTCTCGGGGTGTTCATCATGGTCTATGATTTGTACTGGTTGGGACGACGAGGGCGTGGTACAGTACGGTCCATGATGTACGGAGGCGGTACTATGAAGAAAGCAACGGCAAAGCCGCAAGTAGGTATACCAGCTCCGATGGCACCTAGTCAGCGAGCGAGGAAGGTGGGCCCAAGCGCCAGCGCGCTACGCGCTCCGGTGCACCAAACAACGAACACGAAGACACTTCACCGAAAAGCCCGTGAAACCGCTACATCATCCACTGGCAATCGTCAGAATGCCAGACCTCTGCGCACATCTCAGGAAAGATTGGCACCGCGCGTGACTGCACTGGAGCAAGAACTGCAGCAACTCAAAGCCTCATTCACGAGACCTCAGCCTTTAGTAGCATTGCCATGGTGGGAGCGCCTTGCTGGCAGTTTCGCCAACGACCCACTCTTTGAGGAGATGGTTGCGGCGGGGAAAGCTTATCGTCGTACGCAGAATGCACGGTCTCGTGCATGATCTTCCTTGATACTGACCACATAACCGTACTCCAGCGTCGCAGTGAACTAGCCTATACCATCCTGCGAACACAGTTACAGTCGTTCCCTCCTGAAGATGTGGGAACGACAATCGTCACAGTGCAAGAGCAACTACGAGGCTGGTCGGCAGTCATTCATCAGGCAAAGAGTCTTGACCATGAAGTATTCGCTTATCAGCAACTGTACGGTTTGTTGAATTTCTTTGCCTCGATACCGATAGCACTGTTCGACCGTTCGGCGGCAGCAGGGGTGACTCGCCTTCGTGCTGCGCGTCTTCGGGTAGGAGCTATGGACCTCAGAATCGCTGCCATTGCACTTGCCCATGACGCTTTGCTTCTCTCGCGAAACGTCCGAGACTTCATGCGTATTCCTGACCTCCGTGTCGAAGATTGGACCCAGGCCCGAGAATAGTTGATTCTCTGTTTTTCTTCTCGCCCCCCCATTTCCTAAAAGCCCACTTCATTTGCGTGTTCCCTCCCCACTGAACACCGCCGTTCATCGTCTTGTTACGCCTTTCTTCTCAAAAGTCAGCACCCGCTGAAACACGAAGAAAGGAGAGCATTCATGTTCACCATCGCAACCGCAACGACTTCATATGCAGAAGTCGGGTTTTGGTTAGGGGTCCTGGTATGGGCCGTATTCCTGAGTAGTACCACAGGAATCATCCTCTCGGCGCTGCGCGGAAACTTAACCACAACGCAGCCTCACGCTGCTACGAAGTCAGAACAGGCACAGTATCAACACGCTGCATAAAGGAGACAACGTTATGGCACTCAATCTACAAATTGACACAGCGGTGAACGGCGCCGCGCAATCTGTGAAAGATCAGAACGGCAATACCAGTTCATTGACGGTTGCTGCAGATAAAATCGGTGTCGGGACGAGGGATCCCCAAGGCAAACTCGATGTCAGCGGCAACATCGTGCTGAACGGCAACCCTAAAACACAACTCTCTGCCACCCGAGATACTACGGTTGTGAAAGGGAGTCCCATCGTCTTGGATCTGAGCCCATGGGGCGGGGGACAATTACATCTGGGGAACAACATCAATGATAACCGCATCTACCTTGAAGGCTTCAACAGTGATGGCAGCGGACATGCCGCAGAGATGCTCATCACTGGCCGCTATGCGCAGAGCCTGCCATTGTTCTCGGTCGTAGCAACGCTCACGCGTCTACTTGGCGCAGTACAGATCGGCGGGAACCCAAACGCCGCCTTTACCTTCGAACCTTCGGATGCGAGCCCCAATGCCGGATACCTTCGCTTCGGAGATCATACCGGATGGAAATTGCATCTCGGGCGCGCGCGTGAGAACAGCCTTGGCTCTGGTGCTCAGCTCAACACCGGTACGACTGGCGTGCTAGTGACCATTCAAGACAACGGCAACATTGGCATCGGCACGATGACACCGCAGGAGATGCTTGATGTCGCAGGGAACATCGCGGTTAGTGGCGATATTCGTCTCACCAACGCCGATTGTGCGGAAGACTTCACAATTGGTTTAGACAGTGCAGTTGAGCCCGGCACGGTCATGGTAGTTGGTGATGACGGCGCATTGTTTCCCAATCAACACGCGTACGACAAGCGTGTCGCAGGTGTTGTTTCCGGCGCTGGTGATTTCAAACCAGGCATCGTGCTCGATAAGCAATCATCCGATCGTACACGCCAACCGATCGCACTGGTCGGCAAAGTCTTCTGCAAAGTCGATGCGCAATATGGCGCGATAACCGTGGGCGATCTGCTCACAACTTCGCCTACGCCTGGGTATGCCATGAAAGTTAGCGATCCAGTCAACGCCATCGGTGCGATGCTAGGGAAGGCTATGCGTGCTTTGACGGAAGGGCAAGGGTTGATTCCGATTTTGATTGCGTTGCAGTGACTGCAAGGCATTCAGAACAGTTTGTCATTCTTCTCAAAGGCAATGGTATGAAGATTAAGCCACGGCTTTGCGGATGCGGGTTCCTTCTCCTACCGGGAGAAGGTCAGGATGAGGGGATCGAAAAGCCAGCAGCCTTATATTTCATCCCCTCACCCTAGCCCTCTCCCTGAGGGAGAGGGAATCAGAAAGCTACTAACTTAACGCCATTGCCCTGCCAGGGAGAGGGGAGAAAGACAATTCAGTCATTCAATATGGAGATCCCAACCATGCAAACTTTTCTTATCATACTTTCTCTTGTGTCCATGACGTTATCTCTCTCTTCAACTCGTGGTCATGCGTCTCCAACCGCGATGGAGATCATGACCATCGCCCAACAGCAACTTGCGGCACCGGCAGAACTTGCTCGCGGCGAGATGCGTATTTATTATCACGACACCTTAGCGCGCACATACGATTTTGTTCTGGGACGACTCTGGGATGGTGCAACACAGACGGAGAGTGTCCGTGTAGACTTCCGCTCGCCAGTGGCGATCGAACTGGGCGATTCCTCGCGTTATGCAGATAATCGCTATTTGTTGCGGCGGACAGGGCAAACACCACCAACGCAATGGCTCTATCTGCCAGCGCTACGACGTGTACGGATGACGCCGTATCGTCCAGCCGAGCGAGTCTTAACCAGTCATTATTTCTTTTACGATCTGACGTGGGCGTTAACGCTCAGCGACTTTCGCTATAAGTTTGTTGACGAACCCTCAAGGGAACCGAATGTGACAATTGAAGGTGAACCGATCACTCCACTAGTGCCGTATCGCCGCGTACGAGTCACGCTTGAGCGACGCGCAACCACATACCTGATTACGGCGATGAGCGTGACCTCGACAAGCGGTGACGAGCGTATCTTACGGTTCAGTGACTTTCGCGAAGTAAGTCCTGGCTACTATCGTCCACAGGCGGGAGTATGGACGAGCTCAGATGGGCGAACCGAATTGTCGTTTCCTCACTGGGTGGTTCGGGCAATGCCTTCGATGTTGTTCTCGCCAGCGCAGTTGGAGACGCAGACGTTGGTTGTACCGGAGGGATAGCGGAAGAACGAATGGGGGAATGGGAGACTTAGAAACAGAAGGGGCGAGTGGGCGACAGGGCGAAGCGGCGACCACCCCACTTCACCTTCTTCATCCCCCCCTTCTCCCATTCTCCCGTTCTCCCATTCATTTTCTCATTCGCCCACTCGCACTCTCGCCCATTCAGCATGGAGTGGAAGAGGTGCTTGGCGTCACGACCACGCTGCCCGCACAATCTTCCCCGGTCGTGCGCCAGTGTCACGACCATTCTCTTGCACGACTTCGCCGCTGACGTAGGTCGCTACATAACCCTTTGCCGTCTGCATCAAGCGTGGCATACCAGCAGGAAGGTCATGAACCACTTCGGGATGATTTACGTGCAGGTTGTTGTAATCGATCAAGTTGACATCGGCCTTTGCGCCTGGCTCCAGCGTGCCGCGATCATTCATGCCAAACAGCCGTGCGCCATCACGCGTGAGTTTCTTGACGACCATCTCTAATGGCAGATGCTCTGGATGATCGGCTGGCGTGTCACGCACCCAGTGAGTGAGCATGTAGGTTGGCATGCTGGCATCCATGATTTGACTGACGTGGGCACCGGCATCGCTGCCACCCAGCGCAGTAATTGGATGGGTAATCATCTCACGCAGCGCTTTGGCGTTGCCTTCGGCGTAGCCTGCGACGGTGTTCATCAAGAACGCACGACCATCTTGCTTCATCATTTCGTCATAGACGACCTCGTAGATTCTGCGCCCTTCTCGTTGCGCGATGGCAGTAATCGATTCCTCGGGGCTTGGCAGGTAGTTCAACGGTGAACCCATGCGATAGGTCTTTTCCCAGAAAATGTCGTTGTACATCAGCGCGGCCTTGGTGACTCTAGCTTCACGTTCGGCCAGTAATGCCTTACGGGTTTCTGAATTTCTCAGAGCCGCCAGTTTTTCAGCCAGTGGTAGATTGCGTAGCGGTTTGAAGCTCGGTAGTGACTTGAAGGGGTTTTCGCTCGACCAACTCAAGAGTAATGTCACAGGGCGTGCGAAGACCATTGGCGTAATCGGCACTCCAGCGTTGACTGCGCTATTGCACATCTGCAGCACGTCTCGCCATGCTTGCGGTTCTTTATTGCCTTGGCCCAGCAAGAACGTCAGCGGGCAACCCGAAGCCTGCGAAATGCGAATCATCATTTCGATCTCTGGCTTGAGTGCGCCTGGGGCTTCACCGACCACACCTGCGGGAACGACTTCAAAAATACCACGTCCGGTTTCGCGCATGCCTTTGACGATACCGAGCAGTTCAGCTTCTGAAGCGAAGGTGCCTGGGACTGGTACGCCGTCCTTCGCGATGTGTACAGGTGTCCGCGAACTGGAAAACCCCAGCGCTCCGGCCAATACTGCTTCTTTGACGATCGCCGCCATCTGGGCAATATCGTTGGCGTTGGCGGGCTCGTTCTTTGCGCCACGTTCACCCATGACATATGCACGAACTGCACCATGAGTGATCATGCCCGCGACATCGAGTGTCCGAGGCATCTTATCGAGAACGTCATAGTATTCAGGAAAGGTTTGCCAACCCCACGGCAGACCGGCAGCGAGTGATGGTCCGGGAATATCTTCGACACCTTCCATCAGGCCAATGAGCCAGTCGTGGCGATCAGGAGCTGCAGGCGCAAAGCCCACGCCACAGTTGCCCATGACCACTGTAGAGACGCCGTGCCACAGTGACGGGGTGAGCTGTTCGTCCCACGCCACTTGCGCATCGTAGTGCGTATGGACATCGACCCACGCCGGTGTCACTAACAGGCCGTCAGCATTGACCGTGCGCTTCGCGCTGCCCAAGTCTTTGCCAACTGCCGCGACACGACCATTGTGAATGGCGACATCCCCTGTGAACGCCGCCTTACCGGTGCCATCTACGACCGTTCCACCGCGGATTATCAGATCATGCATGTATATCCCTCCGAGTTGTTTACAGACTAACGTGCCGTTTCTTTTAGCATTAGAGCGTGGGCCGACGATACCCTGTCAGCTAGCGCTCTCGCGCAGCTGGATTTCAACAAACACGGCCCCAGACCACAGTGCCCGCTTATAGGTCCACGGTCGAAGTTTCATAAACCCGGCCCGGCTGCGATCGGGGTCGTCAACAATTGGAGTGGCCCAACCAACCCACTCCGTTCCCTGAATCAGCAACTGTACCTCTGAGCCGCCGGCGAGGTGTTTCCACCAGCCCGAATCGCTGCCGACGTACACACTATTCCCGTCACGGAGGTAGTCCACGGGAAACGTGATCAGGTCGGTGGTTCCCTGTTTCTTCATAGTAATCAGCATCATGTGGCCACTGAGCAGCGCGTGCCGCTCGGATTTGAGGATAGGTGGAACGAGGACATGGGCAGCAAGCAGGATTCCAACAAAACCTACCAATACGACGACGATTGTCACAATGCGTTTCTTCATAGCGGTGATTTTTCGCCTTTCCGTTAGTGCACCCGCATAGCTAGGGAAGATTGTCTAGGTGTAAAAAATGCACCCGCCCCCCGTATCTCCCACAATCACAGTCTTCCCGTCCGAGGTAACGACACACGTAGTGAGTGGATGATCGGCGGTAAACGTCGCCAGTATCCGACCAGTCCGCCAGTCCCAGACCTTGAGGGTGCGATCGTTAGAGGCGGAGACGAGATGCTGGCCATCGGGCAGGACCCCGACCGCCCTGACCGAGCCACTATGGCCGCTGAGCGTGTGCACGGCGGTACCGCGCTGCCAGTCCCAGACCTTGAGGGTACCATCGTCAGAGGCGGAGACGAGATGCTGGCCATCGGGCAGGACCCCGACCGCCCTGACCGAGCCACTATGGCCGCTGAGGGTACGCAGGAGTGGTCCGCCTGGAGCAGTCAACGTCGCTGACAGACACTCAATAGTCACTTCTTGTTGTATTGTGCTGGAGCGGTGACACAGTTGTTGCAGCGCAGGTGCGGGGTGCGCGCGTAATCGGCCTTGCAGTTGGCTGCGCAGTTGGTGGTGATCCGTCGCGACAACGTGCGCTGACAATCGTATTGCATCTTGCAGCAGTTGAGCGTCGCCATTGTTTGCTACATAGTCATAATCGCTGAGCACGGCATTGACATCCGTCGCCGCCAGTTTGGCGTGCAGCCAGTCGCAGTCGAACAAGAGCGGTTGCAGTTCGTCGGTGCGTTGGGCGGCGTGGAGATGGTACGCGAGGTGCGTGTAGAGATAGCCATCATTGGGGATCTGCGCCCACGCTTTGCCGCTCGAATTATATGCGGTTAGCAGCGCGGTATGGGTTGTTGCCACGTGATCATTCAACTGCTCACGGGCGTAGTCGTATAACAAGTCGTGCAAGAGCAGGGTCCGGGTCGTACGGTTGTACTCGAGCAAGGCAAGCCGATCGAATTCCTGCAGCAGTTCCTGACAATCGAAGTCTGACAACTGGGGTTGCAACTGTTTCGACAGGCGTGTCACCGTCGCCTGCGGTACAGGGAGATCTTCAGGAAACACGCCAAAGGTGTGATAGAGCTGCTGATCGCCAGGCGGCAGTTGCTCAAGGCTCAGGGCAAAGCAGGTTTGCAGGTTTTCGTCTTTATTGGTGGCGCGACGGCTCAGGCGCATCTGCGAGACGTGGCGGAACGTATCGAGCCATTCCTGACCGCTCATCCCTTCACGCAGGCGCGCGCCCGCCAGTTTGAGCGCGACTGGCAAACAGCCCAGACGTTCAGCAATGGCAGGGTGCAGCGGATCGTCACGTCCGGCCCATTCTTGCAGTAAGGCGTGAGCTTGATCGTCAGTGAGCACCCCCAGGCGAATTTCTTGCGCACTCAAGGAGAGGGCAATGTTGCGGTCCCGCGTGGTAAAGATCGTGCGACAGTGCGGGGCCTCGGCGCGAAAGGCCTCGACACACCAGGAGTGCCAGACATCATCGAGCACCAGCAAAGCGGTTTTGCTGGCGACCAGTGCGCGAAAGCGATCTCTACTCACTTCTGGTGTGGTGTAGTGTTCTGGGGCATCGCCAAGCGCCACTTCAACGGCTGCGAGTTGGCTGACTAAATTGCCGGGCTCGCGTCCGATGGTGACCCAAATCACACCATCAGGAAAGGCCGCGTGCACCTCGCGATCATGGCACAGCGCGGTCGCTAAGACGCTCTTGCCAGTCCCACCCATACCCACGACGGCAGTGAGCGCAACTTGACGACTGCCGTTGCCACTGAGCACCGCGCTACGTAGGCGATCTAACTCCTCCGGGCGAGCAATGAAATTCACTGGCAGTGGTGGCGGGGCAAATTTTGCGGTGACAAGTGGTTTTACTGGCGTGGGAGTCGGCTGCGACTTCTCCCATTCGTTGACTGCTGCTGCGACCAGGCTGGCGAGTTCGTCGGGAGCCTTGAAGAACCCGGCAATATGTTCACGACCGAGTTCTTCGCGAAATTCCTTGATGCGTTTGCCTTGCTCGCTGTCGCCAGTCACAGCATCCATCAGGAGCGGTGACCACGGTGCTCGAGGTTCGAGAAGGAAGATTCTGCGTTGCTTTTTGCTGTCCGTCGCCTGACGATACTCCAGCTCAGTGATGGATTTATTGAGAGGGTTATCTTTTGTTGGAATATACCCATAGCGCCACGCGAAGATGCCAACATAGAGGTCACAGTTGTTGTCGACATCGGCAAGGCATTTCTCTAATGGACGCTCATCGCTGGAGTTATAATCCTCCATGGCGATCACGTCATGACGCATCTTACGCAGAATATCGTACACCGCTTCGCGATATTCTTTGAGGTCACTATAGGTCGAAGAGATGTAAATCTTGGCCACTACTGCCCCCCCCTGTCTCTCAACATGACAATTCGTGTGCAAAGAGGCAAGAGCGCGGGGAGAACGAGGCATACGGTTCTTGGCCATAAATGGCCGGGCGGTCTCCTCTTGACCACAGCTGTTTGGTCGACGTACTGTTCTACATAACAATTATCGCAAAGAGCGAGGGAGCTAGAAGTGCGTTTATGGTGACTTCAACACTAGAGATGGAAGGAGAGCAGCTATGAAAATTCAAGAAGTTGTCGTGCACTGCGACCCAGACATCCTAGGTGGGACGCCAGTCTTTGTGGGAACTCGTGTGCCTGTCAAAGCGTTGCTGGATTACATCGCTGGAGGACATACACTAGACGGCTTTCTTGATGATTTTCCAACAGTAACCCGTGCTCAAGCTGTCGCCGTTTTGGAGCAAGGGATGCAGTTATTGGTAGGGACCCATGCGAGTGCTGCTTGATGAGTGTGTCCCGCGTAAACTGCGAAGAGAGCTATCCCGTCATGAGGTGAAGACTGTTGTCGAGATGCAGTGGGTTGGCACGAAGAACGGAGCGTTACTTCGTCGCGCTGCTGCAGAGTTTGATGTCCTCTTGACCGTCGATCAAGGCATTCCATATCAACAGAACCTTGAAGGGCTCTCTCTTGCTTGGGTCATGCTCAAAGCGCAAAGCAACGACATCAACGACCTACGCCCCTTGATGCCGGAGGTCTTACGCGTGCTCGCAACGATTCAACCTCGTCAAGTAGTGTACGTCAGCACGTAACGCATCACCGCATTTCACGGTGAAAAAGGAGGACATCATGAGACTCGGAGCTCTTCTTGGCTTTTTACCCCCACAGTCACCGGTTGGAGACCTAACTGAACAAGCCCGGCGCTTTGCTGGCGAAGGCTTTGACAGTCTATGGGTTCCGCAAGCGATTGGTAGAGGCTTCATGATTCCTGACCCGTTTGTCGCGCTGACTGCGATAGCAATGGTAACCAAAGAGATCGAACTCGGAACTGCTGTGGCGCAAATTTCTTTGTACCAACCCACTGACTTATCCCATCGGATCTTCTCGCTCATGCATATCTGTGGCAAGCGTCTCACTTTTGGTGTGGGTGCCGGATCAACGGAGACGGATTTCATTGCTCTTGAGCGTGACTATGGTAAACGCTTCAAGACTTTCAATTCCACACTGGCTCGCGTGCGAACGCTCTTGGCTGAAGGGAAAGATGAGCGGGCAAATTTGACGCCCTGGACAGCAACTGCCGGAGGTCCGCCACTGGTCTTTGGCTCGTGGGGAGCCGGAGTGGAACGAGCAGCTAAAGAGTTTGACGGCTGGATCGCGTCTGCGCACTATCGTACGCCTGAGCAGGTGATCGCGTCGCTTGGGCGCTATCGTGCGGCTGGAGGAAAACGAGCGATTGTTTCGACTATTCAGTTGACTCCGGAACACGACGTGGGACGGACAAACGAGCTGCTGCAACGTTTTGCTGAGGCTGGGTTTGATGATGCAGTAGTACTCATTCGACCTGGGGGGCCGAGCCCAGCGGATGTACGAGCGTTGGTAAAGTAAGCAAGGAAATGCCTCAGCGTTGTAGGCCGGGATAAGGCCGTAGATCATTCGCGGCACGCGTCGTACCGGAAACGCTGCGCTTATTCCGGGCTACCCAAAGCGTCGGCCGGCCAAAATAAGAATTGCTGGGACAAGCCAGCATTCGCACCCATGCATCAGTGATACCCAAACCATGCAAACACGCACGGGTCTGCCATTGGATCATCACCCTCCCCTGTTCTGCCTTGCGCAATCCCTCATCCTATATTAGAAAATTCCCCAGTCGGTTCTGGTTCACCCAAAGATTCACTCGGGCGCGATGGTAACGCCCCCAAGGAGGGAAGGTATGAAAGAAGTCGTGATCGTTGAGGCTGGTCGTTCTCCGGTTGGCCGACGCAACGGGTCTCTGGCCGGGGCTCACCCGACCGATGTGCTAGGCCAGGTGTTGAGCGCTGTCCTCGGGCGCGCTGGCATCAAAAGCGCTGACGTGGGCCAAGTGGTCGGTGGCTGTATCAACAAAGTTGGCGCGCAGGCGATGAACGTGACACGCACGGCCTGGCTTGCGCACGGTGGCGCGCAAGACGTTCCCTGTATCACGGTTGATTCTCAATGTGGCTCGTCGCAGGAAGCGACGAATCTCGCCTATAGCCTGATCGCGTCGGGCGTCGAAGACGTAGTGCTCGCCTGTGGGGTCGAGAATATGAGCCGTTTACCGATCGGCTCCGATTCCGTTGCCGGCGCCAAAGCTGGTTATGGCAAGCCGATTGCGCGAAGCTACTATGATCACTACGAGTTCACGAGTCAGTTTGAGGGGGCGGAACGCATTGCCGAAAAGTATGGTATCACGCGCAAAGATACCGACGCCCTCGGCCTTGAATCCCAGATCCGCGCCGCTCGGGCCATCGCCGAGGGTCGCTTCAATGCTCAGATGATCCCGGTCGAGTCGCCGGTGCTTGATGATGAGGGGAACCGTACCGACAAGGTGAAGACTGTCACTACTGATGAAATTCCACGCAAGACAAGTCTCGAAGCACTCGCGAACCTCAAACCTGTCGCTCGTGAGAATGGCGTCCATACGGCTGGTTCGTCCTCGCAGATTGCCGACGGCGCGGCTGCAGTGTTACTGATGAGCGCAGAGAAAGCGCGTGAGCGTGGCCTCAAGCCGCTGGCACGGATTGTCGAGACGGCCTTGGTCGGCTGCGATCCAGTGCTGATGCTCGAAGGGCCAATCCCCGCCACCCGCAAGATGTTGAAGCATGCTGGGCTCTCGATCAACGACATCGACGTTGTGGAAATCAATGAAGCCTTCGCTTCGGTCGTGCTCGCCTGGGCGAAAGAGATTCAGCCGAATATGGCGCGCGTAAATCCTAACGGCGGCGCTATCGCGTTGGGCCATCCACTCGGTGCCACGGGTTGTTTCCTCGTCACCAAAGCTGCGCATGAACTGCAACGGTCGCAAGGCCGCTACGGGCTCATAACGATGTGCTGTGGTGGAGGCCTGGGGACGGGTACCATTATCGAGCGTGTCTAGAGCAAACCACGAGACACAGGCGGACAAGCGCTGTCACCCCGAGGGAAAAGAAGGGTCTCTGAAAGAGATCCTTCGCCCGCTCAGAATGACAGGCTCGCGAGGTCTGAGCGCCACGTGTACGAAGGTTCTGGCGGCCGATTGAGCGCACCGGGAACGCTGTGTGCTGGGTCTTGACCTTGTCTGCCCCAGAACACCCAGATATCCACGAGCCATACGACCTCGCCACTAACGATGAGTGACTTTTCGATGTGAGCGCAGAGAGCAGTGACCAACTGTACCAGTGACACCCTCCATGACGAGGACGCGAATTTCGGCTGCTCACGGTGACTCTGCCGATCCAGTTCATAGCGGTGCTTACCCTCTCTGCTCCCCTGGCTCCCCCCTGTGTACCTGCTGCTTCTCATCCTATGGTTTCACGTTGACGTTCCATTCCGGGATGAGTGGGAGTTGGTGCCACACCTGGAGCAGCTCTACGAAGGAACATTGTCAGTCTATGACATCTGGAAACCGCAAAATGAACATCGCGTCTTTTTCCCCAAGATTGTGCTCCTCAGCCTCGCGTGGCTGAGCCATTGGAATAACCTGTACGAGTTACTCTTGAACCTGGCGATTGCCGTGGCCACGTTCCTGGTGCTGGTACGCCACACGAACCAGGTGCGGCGTTGCATTGCCGACGGCAACGCCGCGTGGATACCTCTCGTCTTCTCACTGTTGGTTTTTTCCCTTAACCAGTTTGAGAACTGGTTCATGGGGCTGCAGCTCTGTCTTTTTCTCAACGTGTTCTCTGTTGTCGTTGGTTATACACTCCTGGCAAGGGCACTGACGAGTTGGAGGTGTTTCCTGGGTGCGGTTGGCTGTGGACTGCTGGCAACGTTTTCATTTGCCAATGGTTTGCTCTATTGGCCCATTGCCCTGTTGATGCTCGGCCTGCTCACGATAGCTAAGGGGCAACGCCACGACGGACAGTTGGTGCTCTGGTTCCTCGTCAGTGTTGCAGTGAGCTGGGCGTATTTCTGTGATTACAGCGCTGCGCGACCGAGTTTTACACTACCTCTTGGGGTTGCCCCGCTTTTTTTGTATGTGAGCTATGTGCTGAGCTACCTGGGAAGCCCTTTGACGATCTTTGCGGTGGCAAGTCCCTTTGCCGTGCCATGTTCCGCGGCTGTCGGCGCCGGTGGAACTGCTGCTTTTGGCTTCTTGATATGGCGCCTTGGCACACGTGACCATCTCGCACTCCCGATCTTGGTATACCCAGTCGCGCTGGGCTGCTACGCGATCGGCAGTGGACTTATGATCGGCAGCGGTCGTTCCGAGTTGGGACTCGCGCAGGCACTCTCCTCCCGCTACATCATCTTGTCGTCGCTGTTGTGGATTGCTAACGCGATATTGCTGGCAATGCTCGGTCAGGTACGCACGCAAGCGACAACGCTAGAGAAGAAGCGCTTTACTACCCACGAGTCTCTTGCGGGAATTGTAGTTGTCGTCATGCTCGTGCTCAGCTCGGTCGGTGGTACGGTAGCGACCGTACGGCGAGCGGAGAAGCGACAGAGCGGCCGCGCTGAGCTGCTGAATCCGCAGGATGCGCAGCGCTTGCTCCCTCTCTACCCCGACGTCACGGTCATTAGGTGATTTTGAGAAAAGAAGATACCCAAAGCCGAGCGAGTGAGGTACGATAGCGGAGAGACAGATAACGTAGGGAGAGGTGGAGGGGCTAGGGTGTTCAGGAAAGATTTCACCAGTCCAAGTGCTCAACAAATTAGTGGGCAACAGATTGCCGATTTGCGCTTAGCCGCAGCGCAGATGCGCGGTGCCAAGCGCCGTGCCTTTCAGGCCG
>VGTJ01000053.1 GCA_016874775.1 Deltaproteobacteria bacterium | reverse complement strand
ACGATGAGTTTCAAGCGCTCAATATCAAACCCGGTAAGTTTCATGGCGATTGGAACTATACGCTTCTTCCTCGCTCTTAATCGGTAACTTAATTCTTGCCCATGCCTAATTCATATTGACTGGACCAGGTCAGCGGCGTGGTAATACCAAGGGTGGCGCAAAACGCGGTCAGAAACTGGTAATTGACTTCGCTGAGGAGGGTCGCGCTATTCCCAAGGTATAGGTCAGCGAGCCAGTCCTTATACATAGGGAAATAGGGCGCACGAGCGTAACACGCCTGGATCGACTTCCAGTGCTGCTCACGCCACTGCTGGTCACTCACTTCTGTTTCTTTGATTTTCTGATAATAGCGTCCTTTCACCTGGACCGGGATCGTCAGCCACAGACAGCCGTTCGCTGTCTTGATGCGGTTACGGTTACGCCAGTCACGCCGGGTGTACTGCGCATCATCATACAGGACGAACTCGTCGACTCTGTGGATCAGATCGAAGTAACCTTTCCACGGAATGTAGTTCGACTGCACGATAGCGATGCGTTTGCGTGACATTGACGGAGAAGATACGCGAAAGCGGAACCGACGCAAAGGTGGTCGACCTTTGCGCGCAGCCCTTACCTCGACCGCAACACTTCCCCAGGCAATATTCCCGAATGTCGTCCATCGGCATAGACAACTGTGCCGTTGACAATGACCCAATGCATTCCTCGCGCTTGTTGCACGAACCGCCGTTCTTTCCCTGGTAAGTCGTACAACAGTTCCTTGTCGCCAGCCGCGACTGTCTGTGGATCAAAAATGGCAAAGTCTGCGGCTTTTCCGGCTGCGATTTCTCCTCGGTCGGTCAAGGCAAAGAAACGCGCAGGTTCTGAGGTGAGCCGTTGCACGGCACGCTCTAAGGTGATGACTTTCCGTTCGCGTACCCAGGTGCCTAACAGATAGGTTGGGTAGCCAGTGTTGCACAGCATATCGACATGCGCTCCGCCGTCGGAGAGACCCAGCATCACGCGGGGATCGGTGATGACATCTTTCAACAACGTCGGATCAGAATTCAGCATTGGCAATGCGAACTCCGTACCTAACTCATCGGCGATAGCGAGATCGAAGAAGGTATCAAGGGGCTCCTTGTTCTGCTGTGTACTCAAGGTGGCGATCGTCTGTCCGACCCACGCCTGATGCGCAGGCTTTTTTACTCTACACACCTCGATAATCTGCCATTGCCCGCTGAAGACCTTGGGCAGTCGTGTGTACGCTTCGCGAAACGCGCTGCGGAAGTTGGTATCAGCGTAGATCTTGACCTGTTCGGCAACTGGCAGATTGAAGAGTTTATGGCAAACCTCAAATGGTCCCAAGATAAAAGGATTATGCAGGTTGAACTGTATTTCGGTTGGCTGGCAACTCGCTTGTGGAATGGCGCCGCGTTTGATCAAGCCGGTTGTACGCTCTAACAGTTCGAGATGCGCGGTTGGTTGATCACTGCGAGTTTGCACCGACAACCAGGTGACAGGACGTTGACTTTCGGCGAGCAGGAAATCGATCAGTTCGTCTGACCCGGCTGGCAGAATCGATGACCCAGCGCCCCCCAGATTCACCTCAATGGCCCCATAGCCAAGATCGCGTAAGATATGCGCGTAGGTACGCAATTCGTCGCGACTGGCTAAGCGGCAGGCGAGTGGTCGACCGCGAAACCCGACATGTTGAGTGGCGACGGTGGTTGAGAACCCGAGTGCACCGGCTTCCATCCCTTGTCGTAAGAGCGTAGCAATCTTGTGTGTTTCCTCGGCGGTGGCCGCGCGTTCCTGGGCTGCCTCGCCCATGATGTAGGAACGGAAAGGGGTTAGCGGCATAAGAAAGCCGAAGTTAATGCCGAGCCCCTGGCGTTTTGCCGCCATGTACTGGGGAAAACTCTCCCATTGCCAACGCACGCCTTTGGACAGCACGTCAAAAGACATCCCTTCCACGTTTACCAGGTCCCAGGCCAGTGCTTCTCGTTGCTCCGGGCGACACGGCGCGATACCGACTCCACAGTTGCCCATGACGATGCTTGTCACTCCATGCCAGGAGGAGCCGGTGATGAGACCATCCCAATCAATTTGTGCATCATAGTGCGTATGCGGATCGATGAAGCCTGGAGCGACAACCAGCCCATCGGCATTGATCGTCTGGGTCGCATGTTCACGGGTTGTCCCGATCTCGGTGATCTTGCCATTGTTGACGGCAATATCAGCGCGATACCCTGGCTTTCCGGTGCCGTCGACAACCGTGCCGTTACGGATAATCAAATCGTGTGACATGAGCTGCCTCCTTTGATGGTGCGTGCGAGGTGCCGCACTGCAGTTCCCCTATGTGATCCATAAATGAGCGTGGCGAGTGCTGTCAAGGGAAAGCAGACAGAGCTCTCGGTTTGGTCTCATATAGTAGGGCCAACCCTATGTGGTTGCCTTCCTGTGGGCGGCCACGTGGGGTCGCCCCTCCCAGACGAACATCCCTCTTCCTTGCCCCAAAACCAAAGCCACGCTAACGTTTGTTCAACACAGCGGAGTACGGAAGGGAGCACGTCAAAAAAGTCGGCTCGATGTACGAGATCGACGTGCCGAAGCGAGGTGTAGGCGAGTATGCCTGCGAAAGACATCTCTCATAATACTGTAAGAAACGCGCTTCTTAAGGATGGGTGGGTTATTACTCACGACCCTTTACACCTTTCCCAGACCTCTAGCCCGCCCTCTCTAGCCTAACCCTTTCTTTTTACAAGGGTCCAATCGCGTTCACCGTGTGTTGAAGCAAAACGAACCTGACCGCATTCTTTACCTGGCTATTGCTGAATATGTGTATGACAATCTCTTTGCGACTGAGTTCGGAGAATTAGCGACGAAAGCGAATCAGTTGAAGCTCTTGGTATTCGATAAAGAACAGGAGGTGATCAAACAATGGCTGGAGTAAGTGAGTATCGAACAGTCGTGAAACAACTCCTACAAGAGTATGCTCAGCAACCACCTGTAGGTGGGCGAGTCGAGATGGAAACAATCTTTGATGAAGTACAGGACCGCTATCAGCTAGTTGCCGTGGGATGGCAAGGAAAGCGTCGGGTGCATGGATGTGTCATTCATATCGATATCAAAGCAGATAAAGTATGGCTGCAACATGATAGTACTGATGCAGAAGTTGCTCAGGAACTCGTGAGACGGGGAATTCCAGCTGAGAACATCGTGCTTGGCTTTCAACCTGAACAATATCGATTCCATAGTGGATTTGCCGTGCATTAATTCCGTCTTTTCTCCTCACAGAGAACTGAGAATTGGTTTGCCCCACTGCAAAGACGGGTTCGCAGGTGGTATACAAGGGTGCCGTTGTGAAACGGTACCCTTGTTTTTTCTGAGAGAAGGAGGCCACTATGGCTGATGCTGCAACACTGGCAAGTGAAGTGGAGTCGTTCTACCGCGCCTTCATCGACGGCTTCAATCGTGAAGATACCGACATGTACCTGCGTTCGTTTTGCTATCCCAATGGCATAGTGAGTGATGAACATGGCTTGATACTCAATACCAAAGAGTCAGGCCAGCAACGTTTCTATCAAGAAGTGATAACCTCGATTCAGAGTCGAGGGTGGGACCATACTGGCGTCACGCACCTCCACGCCTGGCCGATTGCTGACAACCTGGCGTTCCTGGTTGCAGATATTTCTCGCTATAAAAAGGATAAGTCGGTCTTAGAGAGCGGACGATATTGCTATACCGTTCGTAAGGATAAGGGGGCGTGGAAAATTCTGACTCTTACGGAAGTCAGAGCCCCGTTTGGCGGATTAGCTGCTGCACAGGAGAGTGCGGCTGAGGCGAAGCCGCTCATGGCTGAGATTCAGAGCTTTTATAACGGCTATATCGCGGGCTTCAATGCTGAGGATCAAGCTGCTTTTGTGCGTTGCTATGCGCATCCGCACGCTTTCCTTTTAGGCGACCAAGGCATGATTGTGACAGCGACGGAAGCAGATCATGAACGTGCCTACCAACGCATCATGGCAGATCTGCACAAACGCGAATGGGGACGTTCGGTAACAGATAAGCTGCAGACCTGGCCCTTCACGCAGACCACTGCGCTCATCGTTGCTGATGTCACCCGTTATAAAAAAGATCAATCTGTCCTGGAAAAACTGCGCGCTTCCTACGTGCTACGGAAAGATACGGGCGCCTGGAAATTTCTCGCTGTCACAGAAATCAAGCCACCGTTTGCAGGACCCGGAGAAGGGAGACCATAACATGCTGCCGATTGGGTATTTACCGTGTACGCAGGATCCGCCGTCAGGCGCCAATATGGCGCGGGTACTTGATGAGATTGTTGCCGAAGCCCAAGCCGTCGAAGCGAGCGGTTGGGATGGCTGTTTCATTACTGAGCATCATCAACAGGAAGATGGCTATCTTCCTAACCCGTTGTTAGTTGCTGGCCTAGTGGGAATGAAAACGCAGCGAATCAAGGTTGGTACGTGTGTGTTGTTGTTGCCACTGCACCATCCGGTCCATGTTGCGGAAGACTGTGCTGTCATCGATCTGGCGACCAAAGGGCGATTAGTGCTAAGCGTCGGCGTTGGCTATCAGCCGCATGACTTTGATGCCTTTGAGGTGCCAGTGGCCGAACGCGCGACCCGGACTGAGGAAGCGATGGAGGTGATGCGCAAGGCCTGGACTGGCAAGCGGTTCGCCTATGAGGGAAAGCATTTTCGCTACCAAGACACGTTGATCACACCCACGCCGTATCAGCAGCCTGGTCCGCCGATTTGGATGGCATCCTGGACACCTCCAGGCTTGCGTCGCGCGGCCAAGATGGCGGATGGGTGGATTGCCGATCCAGTTCAGTCTCTGCCTGTGATTAAAGATTACACAAATCGGTACCGTGCGGCGTGTCAGAAAGTGGGACGGAAGCCCTATATCTGCTTAATGCGTGATGCGGTGGTTGCAGACAGCTTGAAAGAGGCTGAGGCGCAAAGCGGGCCGACGATGTATACCCATCGCTTCTACTTTCAGTACGGCGCGTATGTGCCAGATGAGCACCTGAAGGACGTGAAGCGACCAGAGGATCTCTCGTTCAAGCAATGTGCAAAAGAACGCTTGATTGTCGGTTCACCAGAAGACTGTCTACAACAATTGCAGATGTGGAAAGAAGCGATACAGCCTGACTATGTGATCATTCGCTTCCGTCAGCCCGGTGGCCCGTCGCATCAGCAAACCCTCGAGGCGATTCGTCGCTTTGGCGAGAAAGTCATTCCGAAGCTGTGATACGGAACGTGGTGCGTGGTTCGTGTTGCGTGACGGGACAGAAGAGTGCAACTGCTTTTCTACGTAACCCGCAGTACGTATCACGGGTATTATCTTTTCATGGAGAACCAAAATGGAAATCCCATTAACTCGCCATCTTGCTTCGTTTTGTCACAACTTGCGCTATGAGAACCTCCCGGCTGAGGTGATCGATCGTGCGAAGTATTTCTTTCTTGACTATCTTGGGGTTGCTGTCCGAGGCTCGCTGAGTGATTCCAGCGAACCGGTGTACCGCTTGATCAGTGAGCTGAGTGGAGGAGGAACCGCGACGGTCCTGGGGCGCAAGGAGAAGGCGGCCTACGCCTACGCAGCCTTAGCCAATGGTAATTCAGCGCATAGTGTGGAACTGGATGACGCCCATCAAGGTGGATCGATCCATCTCGGAGTATCTGTCTTTTCCTCGGCACTGGCTGTTGCCGAGCAGGTTGGCGCCGGCGGGAAGGAGTTCATTGCCGCGGCTGCCACTGGCTTTGAAGTGGCTGCACGTTTGGCTATGGCGCTACGACCAAAGGAGCATTATTCTCGTGGATTCCATCCGACGGCGACCTGCGGCACCTTTGGCGCGGCAGTCGCTACGGCGAAACTCCTGAGATTGAGTGAAGCGCAACTTGTGTCCGCATTTGGCATTGCTGGCAGTCAGGCGTCGGGATCGATGGAGTTCTTGACCGATGGTGCGTGGACGAAAAGGCTGCATCCAGGGTGGTCTGCCTTTAGCGGGATCCACGCTGCGTTATTAGCGCGTGAAGGTTTCATTGGACCAACAACCATCATTGAGGGGAAAGATGGTTTCCTTAAAGCGTATACGTCACAAGCTGATCCAGGAAAAATAACCACTGGTTTAGGTGAGGATTTTCAGATTTTGCAGACGGCAGTGAAACCACATTCGTGCTGCCGGTACACACAAGCACCGATTGATGCCACACTACAATTGGTCAAAGAGCATAACGTACAGCCTGGAGAGATAGAGAAGATCACAATTGGTATGCTAGAGACGGGTATTCCGGTTATCTGCGAACCCGCCGAACGCAAACGCCAACCTCTTGGTATCGTCGATGCGCAGTTTAGCCTTCCCTTTGGCATTGCCGTGGCATTGATCAAACGCCGCGCTGGACTTGAGGAGTTTTCGCCCCCGATGCTGACCGATCCCCTCGTCCAGGAGGTGATGGCAAAAGTCGGCTATACACGTGACCCGGAGTTAGAGAAGAACTATCCACGCGAATGGCCGGCGTGGGCGCGAGCGAAACTCACAGATGGGCGGGAAGTCTTTGCTCACGTACGGTTCCCCAAAGGTGATCCAGAGAACCCATTGTCATGGGACGAATTGATCGAGAAGTATCGTGGGCTTACTGGGGCAGTGTGGAGCGCCAACAAAGTCAGCCAGGTACAGACGGCAGTGCAAGCAATCGAGCAAACGACACATATAACGGATTTCACCCGGTTGTTGTGAACCTCATCCCCTAACCCTTCGCCTTGACAGGAGAAGGGTTAGGGGATGAGGTCTAGTGCATCGCCACAGCTTTGACCTGCGAGTAGTCAGTCAAGCCTTGCAACACTTTCAAGATGCCGTCTTGAATCAACAACGTCATTCCTGGTGACTGAGCGACTTTACGGATATCCATGACCTTACCATGACTATGTATCAGGGTGCGAATTTCGTCGGTGACGACAAGCAGCTCATGGATACCGACACGACCTTTATAGCCAGTACCGCGACAGGTTTCACAACCTTTACCGTGGTACAAGATAAACCGATCGTCAAAATTTACGCCTAACTGCGCGAAGGCTTCTTCGCCGTAGTTGAACGCGAGTGCATCGTATTCCTCTTTGTTCGGGCGATAGCGCTCTTTACAGTTGACACAGATCGTCCGCGCTAAACGTTGTGCGATTACGCCTTGTAGTGCATCGGCAAAACTAAAGGGATCGACGCCCATGTCTAGCAAGCGGGTGATGGTTTCTGGCGCACTATTGGTGTGGAGAGTGCTGAGGACTAGATGTCCAGTGAGCGAGGCTTCCACTGCGGTTTCGGCGGTCTCTTGGTCACGAATTTCACCGACCATGATGACGTCTGGATCTGCGCGTAAGAATGAACGCATAGCAGAGGCGAAGGTCAGTCCGATCTTCGGGTGCACTTGGACCTGCCGCAGACCGGATTGCGTGATTTCCACCGGGTCTTCTGCCGTCCAGATTTTGCGGCCCGGCACGTTGATATGACCCAGACAGGCGTGCAGGGTGGTGGTTTTTCCTGATCCTGTGGGACCGACACAGAGAATCATACCGTGGGGTTGTTCTAACACCCGGGTCAGTTCTTGCTGATTACGTTGGGTCAAATTGAGTTTATTCAACGGCAGCGGTTCATTTGATGCGAGGATGCGGAGAACCGCATCTTCGTCTCCAGCAGAGGTCGGGATCGTCGCGACGCGCAACTCAACTTCGCGATCCGCCGAGCGGAACTTGAACTTCCCATCCTGTGGCTTGCGACGTTCAGCAATGTCGAGTCGACAGAGCACTTTGATGCGCGATACGAGCGGCCGAGCGTATTCGGCCGGGACTCGCATGTGCTCAAAGCACGCGCCATCCATACGAAACCGGACGATGATATCTTTTTTCGGACCATAGGGCTCAATATGAATGTCCGAGATACCCATCTTGACGGCATCGGTGACCAGCTGGTTGACCAGGCGTACGACCGTGCCGTCGTTTTCGTCGAGCCCTTCTTCCTTGACCTCATCGAGCACGGCACCAAGGGGCTCATCACGGGGAGTGAGATCCCCTTTACCCTGCCAAAAACTGGGCGGTGCAAGATGAGAATCCGGCGTAAGAGGCGGCGACGCTTCAGTTGTCGGTGTCGTTGCTGATCGAGAGACCCTCTTTCCGGCACGATCGCTAATGTATTTGTTAATGTACTTGGTAATGTCCTCGCGGAATCCGACGACGCAACGGATTTCCTTGCCAGGGAACGTTCGTTTGATGTCCTGAATTTTGGAGAACGATTGTGGGTCATCGATCAGAATTTCCACCCATCGATCACCGGCGCGTAAGGGTACCCAGAAGTGCGTTCGGAGATATTTCGTACTAATCCCGCGTAACAAACTGGGAGAGATGACAACGGTTTCGTTGAACTCAGCGAAGGGGCACTTGTAGTGCATGCTGAGCGCTTGTCCGGCCTCGTCCTTACTCAAGCGGAAGCGTTCCAACAACACCGTCCCCAGCGGCTATTGTTGCTCGCGTGCGGCGGCGAGGGCTGCCGACATCTCTTGGGGGCTGACGCGTGACATTGATGCCAGGCTTTGCCGTTTTTCCTGGTGCTGCTTGGCGATCTGTGATTGTTTGTAGAGGACACCGACGAGCGCATTGGTCGTGAGATGACCCTGTTCGACGAGAATCGTTCCGAGTTTCTTCTTGCTCGTTTTTTGAATCTCCAGCGCGGCAGTGATTTGCTCTTGGGTGACGAGACCCAGATGGACGAGCATCTCACCTAACGGAATTCGCTCGTGATGCTTACTTAAGATTTTATTCAGTGTCGCTGGAGAGAAGAAGCCGAGTTCGATACAGATCTCGCCCAGCGGCGGAGCTGGATGGCGAGTTTTCTGTGCCGCGAGTGCCTGCTCGATTTGCTCTGGAGTGACAACTCCTTCTTGGATGAGTAACTCTCCAATCTTCACTTTCTTGGCATTTCCAGATGAAGACGACCGCTGTTGCGGAGGCGGGAGCGTGTCTACAGGCACGGCTGTTGGTGCTGTCACCTCCGGTGCGGTGCTGACCTGCTCGGTTTCTGTTCCGTCGGGTGTTTGTGTCGCTGACGCCTCCGTGGAGTGAGGCTCTTCCGCTATCCCATTGGCGTTTTGTTCTAGAGGAAGGGGGTTCTCGTCAGGGACGAGCCCCTGATAAACAAAAGTATCCGATCTCTCCGCTCTTTCTGACTGTTCTGTCACTGGCATGGAACATCTCCTCTCACCCCGTAGTTTCGACTGGGTGTCTAGTCCCTATGTAGGACAAGTATCGGTCTCGGCTGATATTGCTTAAGGTGAGAAAAGGGGGTGTCTTTTGCGGGGACGAGAAGAGAAAACAGATGGACTTCGTGGCGTGTGTTGGGGCGTTGTTCACAACGCCCCGAATGGTTTCACTTTTACCGGAACGCGGGCATGACTTCTTGGGAAAACAACTTCAATGTGGCCAGGAAGTCATCCTGGGCGACATCGCTCAATACCATTGTGAATAGCGTGACACCTTTGCGGTTCTTTTCTTTCACGCCTTCAATAAATCCAGCGGGATCTCCACGTAATGCCCCTTTATCCATATCGCCCAGGCGACCCCAGGTCTGCTTGGCAACTGGCCATTTGCGCTCGAAATCGGTCTTGTCTTTGCCGAGCACACCAACGACCTGCTCGGAAATTTGGATCTCATCAGGATTGCGACCGAGTTTTTGGCAATAGTCAACGATGACCTGCCATTTCTTTTCCAGCCGATGCGAGGCTGCTGCTGGGCAGTTCCAGCCATCTGCATGTTCGGCAACGAGCTTCAGCATCTTTTGCTCAGCCACGGCACCAATCGTGATAGGTGGATGTGGTTTTTGCACCGGCTTGGGATTGTTGTACGCTTCGGTAATCGAGTAGTATTTGCCAGCGTACGACGGTTTCTCTTCGGTCAACATTTTCTTGATGATCTCGACTCCCTCGCGCAGTTGGTTCGCACGCACCCCACCAGAAGGGAATTCGTAACCATACGCTTTGTACTCTTCGTCCATCCAACCGGCACCGAGGCCGAGTTCGACACGCCCGTTACTCATGTTGTCGAGTGTGGCTGCCATTTTTGCGAAGAACGCGGGATTGCGGTACGAGTTGCAGAACACGAGACCACCGAGCCGAATTTTGGTGGTTGCGGTGGCGAGACCAGCAAGGACAGTCCAGCTTTCGAGGTAATCAAGCTGTGGCACGCCGCGAGTCCACATGTGATCTGGCAGCCAGATCGAATGAAAACCGTACTCTTCTGCCGCTAACGCGCGCTCTTTCAGGATCGAGAACGATTGACCAACTTGTGGTTGAAACAGACCAAATTGAATTTTGCGGGCCATGGCCTCCTCCTTTGTTGTCAAGCGATCAGCAAAGTACAGGTTACTGGGGACGGGGTACAGGGGACAGTGCAGACGAGGGAGGTATAAGGAGCTTCCTTGAAATATACTGCGCGGGCACGAATTGCGCTTTTTGCTCCGCGGCGACGGCGAGTGTCATTCTGACCGGAGCACCGCGGAGTGAAGAATCTCTCAGCGGGAGCGGGGGAGAGATGCTTCGCTGTGCTCAGCATGACAAAACCGCACTTGCTACCCGCGCAGAGTAGAGAGACGGCAAAACACGAACCACCCTTCGACACGCTCAGAGCGAGCGGTTTTTCATGCGGTGACTGTCCCTGGTCACCTGTAACCTTGACAAGCAGGGAGGCCAGCGGAAAGATGCCGCTGGGATTTGCAGATTGTGAGGACTCATGGATTTTGAACTAACCGCTGAACAACTCATGCTGAAAGATCTTTGTCGTGACTTCGCACGCAAAGAGATCGCGCCCTATGCTGACGAGTGGTTTGATGCCGAGTACTTTCCAGTCGACGTGTATCGGAAGATGGCTGACCTCAATCTGATGGGATTGCTGATTCCTGAAGAGTACGGCGGCACCAATGCCGGTACGATGGCGATGGTTGCGGCTCTGGAAGAACTTGGCAAAGTCGACCAGTCGATCGCGACAACACTGCAGGCACACCTCACCATTGGTTCGTTACCGTTTCTCCACTTTGGTTCTGAAGAGCAGAAACACAGATGGTTAGCACCACTCGCACGAGGAGAGCGGCTCGGGGCGTTCGGACTGACGGAGTCGCAAGCAGGGTCAGACGCTTCCAACATTCAGACCACAGCTCGACTCGACGGTGACGAATGGGTGATCAACGGCACCAAGTGTTTCATCTCGAATGCTGGTACGCCGATCAGCTATGGTCTTGTTGCACTGACGACGTCGGGGACAGATGCGAGCGGCAAACGGCAGTATTGTTCCATCATTATTCCGAATGGCACGCCGGGCTACACCGTTGGGCGCCGCTATAAGAAAATCGGCTGGCATGGTGTCGATACCCGCGAACAGATCTTCGATAACGTCCGTGTTCCGCGCGAAAACCTCCTCGGCCAAGAAGGCGCAGGATTCCGAGCCTTCCTCAAAACACTTGAGTGTGGTCGCATTTCTGTTGCCACGTTAGGGCTCTCACTAGCGCAGGGATGTTTGGAGATGTCCCTCAAGTATGCCATGGAGCGAAAAACATTCGGCAAGCCCCTCGCGTCGCATCAAGCCATTCAATTCAAACTTGCTGATATGGCCACACAAGCTGAGATGGCGAGGTTGATGATTTATCGTGCCGCGTGGTTGCGTGACCAGGGACGGCCGTTTGCGACAGAGGCCGCAATGGCGAAACTTGCCGCCTCTGAGATTGCGGTGAAAGCGGCAGAAGAAGCGGTGCAGATTCATGGTGGTTACGGTTATACCCGTGAGTTTCCAGTGTCGCGCTTCTATCTCGATTCAAAGATTCTCACCATTGGTGAAGGGACCAGTGAAGTGCAACGGATGGTGATTGCCAGACAACTGGGCTGCTAAGCAGTAATGAAAAATTCAAAATTAAAAATGTAAAATTGAAAAAGGGAACTTTTCTTCTCACCATTGTTACGTGCTCTCTGTCTTCTCACTTTTCATTTTTAATTTGCGAAGGGATAATACATGGCCTCGTCATATTTTGATCTGAGCGGAAAGACCGCAATAATCACCGGCGGCAGTAAAGGACTCGGTGAGCAGATGGCCTATGCGTTGGCTGAAGCTGGGGCTGACCTTGTATTGGTGGCGCGTACCCAAGCCGATCTCGACAAAGCCGCTGCGGAGGTACGTGCCGCAACTGGTCGAAAGATACTGGCAATTGCCGCCGATGTCACGAAAGAGGCGGACATTACCGTAATGGTACAGAAAGTGATGAGCGAGTTTGGCAAGATCGATATTTTGATTAACAACGCTGGGATTGGCGGCACAACTCCTATTCATGACCTCAAAGAAGAAGAATGGGACCGCTTCATGAACCTCAACCTCAAGGGCCCTGTGCTATGTGCGAAACATGTTGGGGCAGAGATGATCAAACGAAAGCAAGGGAACATTATCAATGTATCGTCAGTGTTTTCCACCATCGTGGCGCGCTACATGGCTGCCTATGCTGCGACAAAAGCCGCACTGGTGTCGTTCACTCGAACCCTTGCTCTCGAATGGGCGCGACACAACATCCGGGTGAACGCGCTCTGTCCGGGCTACTTCGATACGCCCATGAATCACGAATTCTGGCAGACTAAAGGTGGACAGAGTGTGATGGAAAAGATTCCAATGGGACGAGTGGGGGATGCAAAGGAAATGAAGCCTGCCATCCTGTTTCTGTGCTCAGACGCCAACACGTTTATGACAGGTTCGGCATTGTTCGTGGACGGTGGACATAGTTTGGTTGGATAGTGAAGGAGCGTGTATGACCCCTTGGCAACACACATGCAAAGACAAAATCATCAGCGCTGATGCGGCAGCGAAACTGGTCCAATCCGGTCAACTGGTCCGCTTTCATATTGGTCGACCACCTATTCCCATTCTTGAAGCTCTAGCGAAACGAAACGGTGAATTACAGGATGTGACTGTCATTCAGTGCTATCCCCTTTATAGCCATCCATTCTGGAACGAGCCGCAATACGATCAGTCCTTCAATCGTGTTGTTGACTACGTGGGTGTCGGCTGTCGTCCCGGCATGAATAGTCGCCATGTCGATTTCATTACGCTTGATTACCCGCAGTACCCCAAACAACTTGAGGAAGGACGTACCAATACCTGGGAGCCGGACATCTTCTTTGGCGTGGTGTCTCCGCCGGACGAAAAAGGCTACTGCAGCTTCGGTAATGCGCTGTGGTACAACAAAGATGTCGCGAAGACGGCCAAGACCTTTGTTGCTGAAGTCGACCCGACTTTCGTCCGCACTCATGGTGATAACTGGATTCACGTCTCTGAGATCGACTACTTGGTTGAAGAATCCAAAGCGTTTCCTCTTGGTACTCCTCCTCCGCCGGATGAAGAACGCGGCACCCTCGAAGTGATTGGTGAATTCGCCTCCACGCTCATTCGTGATGGAGACACCGTGCAAATGGGAATCGGGGCAATTTCCGAGTCCATTGGTTATTTCCTGATGGACAAAAATGACCTCGGCATTCACTCTGAGATTATGACGGTGACGCATGTCGAGTTAGTCAAGCGTGGCGTTGCCAATGGTAAGTATAAGTCGATGCACAAGGGCAAAGCGGTTGCTGCCATGATTGTCGGTGCAGCGGACCTCAAGTTCGTCGATAACAATCCGGCCTTTGAACTGTACAGTGTGACATATACCAACTCGCTGCTCACGATTGCCGCTCAGCACTCACAGGTGGCTGTGAATAGCACCCTGGCGATTGATTTGACGGGGCAAGCTGCCGCTGAAGGACTCGGTCCTAACATGTATTCTGGCGTCGGTGGGCAAATGACTTTTATGATGGGGGCGATGTACTCAAAAGGGGGTCGCTCGATCATGGTGTTGCCGTCGACGGCAAAGAAAGGGCAACTGTCGCGTATTGTGCCAATGCTTGAGCCTGGCAGTACGATCACGACGCCGAGACAGTATATGGATTATGTCGTGACCGAATTCGGTATCGTCAATTTGCAAGGCAAGAGCCAGCGACAACGCGCCGAGGCGCTGATCAGTATCGCGCATCCTGATTTTCAGGCTGAACTGACGAAACAAGCGAAGACGATGTACTGGCCCTAAAAGGAGAATGCCAATGGCTCAAGCAAAAGATGGTGACAACGTTCGCGTGCACTACGCCGGCAAGTTGACTGACGGTACTGTCTTTGACTCATCGGTGGGAGGTGAATCGTTACAGTTCACTATCGGTTCCGGGCAGCTGATCGCTGGATTTGATCGTGCCGTTGTCGGCATGCAACCTGGAGAGGCCAAAACCGTCCTTATTCCTGCTGTCGACGCATACGGGCTACGGAATAATGAGTTGATGTTTACCGTAGGACGAGACTCGCTGCCCTCACATGTCACGCCTGAAGTCGGTCACCGCTATCAGATTCGTCAGCAAGATGGTGCGTCGGCGGTGGTCGTGGTGACGGCGGTATCTGCAACTGACATCACTCTTGATGGCAACCATGAACTGGCAGGAAAAGACCTCTCGTTTGAGATTCAGTTAGTTGAGATTTTGTAACTACGCTGGTGCGTGAGCAGTTTCTCGGGCCGGTCAAAAACTGGGGTTCTGCTTGCTCAGCCCGCATGATACGCATACTGCTATCTAGAAGAGAGGAGCAGCATGTGTTCCGGGTGAGATTGAGTGACTCTGGAAATTGCTTAACGCTGTCTTACGTTCTTATCTGCGGAGTCATCCTTGTGGCGAGCACCGCGTGTTCACGCGGAAAGGCCTCTGACCCTCATACTGACACCGCTAAGCCTGGGACAGCGGTTGATCAGGTGCTGACGATTACTGCGACGCCAGTCTCGACTCGTGAAATCAAGCGTACCGTCGAGATGGTTGGTACGCTCATGGGGTGGGAAGAGGTCACTATCAGTAACGAAGCCCCTGGCACAATCGAAAAGGTTTTTGTCGATCTTGGAGATAAAGTCAAACGAGGGCAACGCTTGCTTGTGTTTGACCAACGCGAAGCCAAGCTCGCCATTGCGCAGGCAGAGGCGCATTTAGAGGCAGCCGTAAAGGCGGTGGTTCAAGCCAAAGCAGAATGGCGTGACGCCGACCTCCACTTCAAACGCATGCTCCAGTTGCATGGCGAAGGGATCGTAGCTACTAGCCAGCTGGACATTGCCCAGGCTCGCTTTGATGCTATTGAGGCGCAGGTTCGTGCTCGTGAAGCGGACATTGAGCGGTTTCGCGCTCTGAGCGACCTGGCCCGTAAACGTCTGAGTGACACCGAGATTCTCGCTCCCATTGCTGGTGAAGTGCGCCAACGCCTCGTTTCCATTGGAGAAGTCGTCAAGGACAAGACCCCACTGTTACAACTCGTGATTACCGATCCGTTGAAATTCCAAGGGATGGTTCCTGAGCGGTTTGCCCCGGAAATAAAGATCGAGCAACCGGTAGACGTGCGCGTTGAGGCATTTACAGAACGGACCTTTCCCGGCGTTGTCATGCGTGTGAGCCCTGCGGTTGATGTACAAACCCGGTCATTGGCACTGGAGACGAGAGTCCCCAATGCGCAAGGAGAGCTGAAACCTGGCTTCTTTGCCAAAGGACAGATTGTGACCGGAGTTAATCCACGCGCGGTTTTTGTTCCTGAAGAAGCGGTGTACACCTATGTCGGTATCAATAAGGCGTTTGTGGTGCAGAATGGGACGGTGCAAGAGCGGCTCGTCAAACTTGGGAGTCGACTGAACGGGCAGTTTGAGATTACCGATGGACTGCGGTCGGGCGAGACCGTGGCCACTTCAAGTCTTGCGCAACTGTATCAAGGAGCGAAAATTAAGCTGGCGAATGGAGAACCAGGTTAAAGGCTACAGGCTGTAGGCTTAAGGGGTGGAACCTCCTGTTTTTCCCTAAAGCCTGCAGCCTAAAGCCTATAGCCTTTCGCGAACGAAGTGAGCGAACTATGTCTCTTCCCGAAATTTGTATTCGCCGTCCTGTGTTTGCCACTATGCTCGTGGTCTCACTCGTGGTGCTGGGCCTGGCGTCTTTCCGTACCTTGGGGGTCGATATTTACCCCAAAGTCGATTTTCCCACGGTCACGGTGACCACTCGTCTGGAAGGGGCGAGCCCGGAAGAAATTGAGTCACAGATTACCAAACGAGTCGAAGAGGCGATCAACACCATTAGCGGCCTTGATGAACTACGCTCGACGACCATCGAGGGGCAATCGCAGATTTACGCTTCGTTTGTGTTGGAGAAAGACATTGAAACGGCTGCCAATGAAGTGCGGGAGAAGGTCTCAACGGTACTGCGCGATTTTCCACCCGGAACCGACCCTCCGGTGATTGAACGCTTCGATCCTGATGCGTCGCCGATCATGGCGATTGTAGTGTCGTGTGCGCGGGTCTCACGTGAAGTGACGGAGATTGCTGATAAGAAAATTAAGCGGCAGCTCGAAACCATCAAGGATATTGGTGCGGTCTCGTTAGTCGGTGCACGGAAACGCGAGCTGCAAATTTACGTCGATCCTGATCGCTTGACGGCGTATAACTTGTCGATCCAACAAGTGAAGGAGGCAATTCGGAAGCAGAACGCTGAGATTCCCGGTGGCCGACTGACCTGGGAAACGAGGGAAGAAGGACTGCGGACGCTGGGCCGTATTGAAGTGGCCAGTGGCTTTAACGAGATCATCGTTGCTGATGTCAAAGGAGCACCGGTGCGCGTCAAAGACATCGGCTATGCGATTGATGGAGAAGAGGAAGCGCGGACCTTGTCGCGCCTTGACGGCGAGAATGCCGTATCGCTGTTGATCCGTAAGCAGTCTGGGGCGAATACTGTTGAGGTGGTGGATCGTATTACTGCGCGATTGGAGGAGATCCAGAAGACCTTACCGCAGGATATCCGGTTTCAAGTTGTACGTGATCAGTCGCGGTTTATCCGCCGGTCGATGGAGGAAGTCGAGGAGCATTTGATTCTGGGCGGTTTTTTGGCCGCACTCGTTGTGCTGTTCTTCATTCGCAACTGGCGGAGCGCGTTGATTACGGCGATTTCCATTCCGGCCTCGATTATCGCGACCTTCACGTTCCTGCGGTACATGGGCTTTACCCTCAATAACATGACGATGCTGGGGATCTCGCTATCGACAGGGATTGTCATTGATGACGCGATCATTGTGTTGGAAAACATCTTCCGTCATATGGAAGAAGAAAAGCGGTCGCCGATGGAGGCAGCGCTCGAAGGTACTCGCGAGATTGCCCTCGCCGTGCTCGCGACGACGCTGTCGCTGGTTGTGATTTTCCTGCCTGTCGCTTTTATGGGGGCAATCGTAGGCCGCTTTTTCCGGAGTTTTGGCTTGACGATGGCCTTTGCGATCCTGGTGTCGCTGGTCATTGCCTTTACGTTGGTGCCAATGCTGTGCTCGCGTTTCTTGAAGGTGACGTCGCACCACCAGGGTGCGCGAGAAACTCGGTTCTATGCAATGTTGGAACGCGGGTATGAGTGGCTCCTGGCATGGTGTCTTCGACATCGTGTGATGACGCTCCTGGTGGCCGTCGGCATTTTTGCTTCCTTGCGCTGGCTCTTGCCCATTACCAAAGTCGAGGTGTTCCAAGACGATGACATGAGTGAATTTGAAGTGATTGTTGAGGCCCCACCTGGTTCGTCGCTCGAGCGGAGCGATACGATTCTTCGCCACATTGAGGCCGATTTGCGCACGGTTCCTGAAATCGAACATCTCTTTACCACGATTGGTGTGCGGGGGCAGTACCAAAGTAATGTGACTGATGCCTCGATTTACATTGGTTTGACGCACTTGTCTCAACGTGAACGCTCACAGCAAGAGATGATGCAAGTCGTCCGTGAGCTACTGAAAAAGTATCCAGATTTACGGCTGAGCGTGCAAAACCTCAACCTCATGCAGGGCGGTGGATTCCGTCAGACACCGTTTAATATGACCTTGCGTGGTCCAGAATTGCCCGTGCTCGACCAGTACTCACAGGCGCTCATTCAGACGCTCGCGACCATCCCTGGGTTTGTTGATGTCGACACCGGTCAGGCGCTGCGACATCCGGAAGTGCAAGTGCATATCGATCGCAAGAAAGCGTCAGACCTTGGCGTGCGCGTCGAGGACATTGCTTCCGCACTGCGGACTCAAGTTGGTGGCGAGCGGATCTCTTTTTATCGAGAAGCCGGAGAGCAGTACAACGTCCGATTACGATTGCAGCCGAGTGCACGAAAAAATGAAGCTGCGGTTGCCGAGCTGATGGTGCCATCGCGTGACGGTAAACTCGTGCGCCTCAGTAATGTCACGACCTTGCATGCAGGGAAGGGCCCGGCGCAGATCGACCGCTACTCGCAAGAACGACAGGTAACCGTCATTGCCAATCTTCACAACAAGCCGATGGGCGAGGCGATGTTACAAGGTAATGCTGCCGTGAAAGAACTCAACCTTGGCCCAGAGTACTCAACCGCATACAGCGGGCGTGGCAAGATCATGATCGAGGCGATGCAAAATTTCGCCATTGCCTTCGTGCTCAGTATCGTGTTCATCTATATCGTCCTGGCGGCGCAATTCGAGAGTTTCATTCATCCTGTGACGATCATGGTTTCCATGTTTCTGAGCTTACCGTTTGGTATTCTGAGTCTGGTAGTGACCGATCAGCCGTTGAGTATTTACAGTGTCCTTGGCGTATTTCTCTTGATGGGGGTAGTGAAGAAAAATGCCATTCTGCAGGTAGACTATACCAACCACTTGCGTGCGCAAGGAATGGCGCGATATGAAGCGCAGATTGTTGCGGATCGGGTGCGCTTGCGGCCAATTCTGATGACCACCTTAACTATCATTGCCGGGATGCTTCCCATCGCGTTAGGAAAAGGCGACGGGGCATCGGCTCGGGCTGCGTTGGCGACGGTTGTTGTCGGTGGTCAAGCGTTATGTTTGTTTGTTACACTTCTTGTGACACCTGTCGTCTATTCGTTCTTCGACGATATGCGTGGTCTCAGTGTTGGCAGTTTTGCGCCAGGGCGAGTGTGGCGCTGGGTACGTACGCGCGCGGCAGCGACGACCTCTACGGTATTGATTGCGTGCAACGTGTTCACGAAGTGAGAATGCAGGTAGGAGAATCGATCTCATGAAAAAACTTTTGCTGTTGTTGTTGATGGTGGGTGGGAGTAGCTTGAACACTGCCAGGGCCGGTGCCCATACGATTCCGGAGTTGCTCAACGCGCCCGAGTCGTTCCACCAGCGAGAAGTGACGGTTACCGGTGAGGTTGTCGATGTTGTGACCCGCTACGGCGAGAAGCCCTATACGACGTTCATTGTACGTAATGAAGAGAATGCGGCACTGCCGGTTTTCGTCTGGGGAACTCCGACATTCAAACAAGGGCAAGTCTGCCAGATTGACGGAACCTTTGTAACCGAAAAAGTTCTCAGCTCCTACGCGCTCAAGAAAGGGATCGAAGCGACGACGGTGGGAAAAACACCGGAGACTGAAACCCGGATAGCGAGTACGATTTTCAAAAAGAAAAAGAGGACTGGCATTCGTGGTGCACGAGGATTCTATATGCCGCAGTAGCGAAGAAGAGTCCGTTGGGGGCGGCGATGCTGGCGAATTGACGAACCGACGCAGACCTGCTTAAGACACGGCTAGGAGGGATACCACGATGAAAGTCGGCTTCCTGAATCCGATGTCGTATGCCGGAACCCCGACCGCAACGCCGTGGCCAGTGCCACCCGAGCAGTGCGATCGTGCCGCTGCCAGTAAGACTATGCACCGAGCCAGAGAGCAACTTTGCCTGGCCGATAAGTTGGGTTTCGATTGGGTCAGCGTATCAGAGCACCATTATTCGCCACGTATCCTTGCGCCCAGCCCAATGATTTATGCCGGGGCAATGACCGAAGTGGTCAAGAAAGCGAAGATCGCTGTACTGGGTCCACTACTACCGCTATCCAATCCAGTCCGCGTCGCCGAAGAATTAGCGATGCTGGATGCGATGAGTGACGGACGCGTGATGGTGCTGTTCCTCCGTGGCACGGCGAACGAGATTCTTACGTACCGGAGTAATCCGGCTGAGGCACAGGCAGTGACGCAGGAAGGAATCGATCTTATCTTGCATGCGTGGACAGAGCCGCAGCCGTTTGGTTGGGAGGGGCGCTACTTCAATTATCGCACGGTGTCGGTATGGCCCCGCACCGTGCAGGAGCCACATCCCCCGGTGTTCTCGTCGGGCAACAGCCCTGAGTCTGTACAATTCTGTGCCAGCCGACGGTTAAATCTTGCCCTCTCGTTCATTCAGTTGCCGGATATCTCGCAACGAGTGGTGATGTACAAAGAAGCCGCAACCAAAGAAGGGTGGGAGCCAACTGCAGACAACGTTCTCTACCGCTTTTGGGCACATGTGGCAGAGAGTGACGAGGCCGCGGAGCACAATACCAGCAAATTCAAAGTCCATATGGGGCTGGCCCGACACATGAGCACTGCGGTGAGAAGCTCTTTGCGCGAATCACCGCCTGAGAAGCTGGAGTTTGATCGTCCGTTTCTTTGTGGCAGTCCAGCGACGGTGCTCGACCAAATTGGTGCGCTGCGTGAGGCAGGTGTGGGGCTGATGGATATTGCCTTTGTGTGGCCTGGGCTGTCGTATGAACAGCAAATCGAGTCAATGGAACGTTTCGCGAGCGATGTGATGCCGCAAGTGCGGGGGATGTAGGATAGGGCATCAAGGTCAGGACAACGAATTCTTATGGCGACGCACACTGAAGGAACATTGGCCTGCAACGGAATCACCATCCGTTACGCAGAATTGGGGACGGGACAACCCGTCGTTGTCTTTCCAGCCGCTGGCGGCACGCTCTTTGATGATGTCACGACGGCACTGGCTGATCAGTATCGAGTGATATCACTCGATATTTCGCCCTTTCGTGAAAGAGAAGGTGTGGACGATGTGACGCATCTTGCGCCGGCGTTAGCACGGCTTGGGATCTCGTCGTTCTGCGTTGTCGGTGTATCGAATGGGGCTGCTTCGGCGGTGATCCAGGCTGTGTACGCTCCCGATGTCGTCTCGCGAGTTATACTTGTCGCTCCGACCCGAGCTATTCTTCAGCATCCGCAACTTGCTGCGAAACTTGGGGAGGTGAAAGCGCCGACGTTAGTGTTGGTTGGGACACGAGACCGTTCAGGGGCGCGCGAAGTCGGTCAGCTCTGTCGAGCGCAGATTCCGGTATGTCACTTGCTGTTCGTGTATGACGCTGGAGAGACGATTGCCGCCGAGCGACGAGATGCGTGCCTGTCGCCAATGACCGAGTTTCTGGAAAAGGGCGAAGGGTTTATCGTCTCGCAGGAAAGCCAGCTGATTCGACCGTGATGACGACCGGTTGGTTATACGCAACAGACAGCTCGATACGCTACCATTTTCGGCGCGAGGGCGAAGGGGAGGTCATGTGAGGGAAGGGGTCTTCGGGTTTCTTCCGGCGTGCTGAGAGCATGGCAAAGACATTTTCGTGGCGGAAGACGAGAAACGCAAGCGCCAACAAGATCAGGCAAATGCCGCCGACGTACCCGCAGAATAGCAGAGCGAGAAAGACGACTGAGAGATAGACTTTGAGGAACACTGCGGACGCGGAGTCAGTCTGAAACTCGGTGAGATAGCGATGAAGCGTCAAGAGCACGTGATAATCGAGCCAGAGGAGAATGCCAATCACCACTTCGATTGCAGCGACGAAGAAGATGCGGTCAAGCACGGAAAATGATGATTTCGTCGGGACTCCCTCGTTGGGTTGATTGTTCCACTGTTGTCGTTGTTGCTCATCGTACGATGTCCGTGAAGATGGTTGGTAGCGCCTCTGCTCCGGGCGCAGGTGCCGAGGGTATTCCGTGCGGGGCGGGGGAGCTGGAGGGCGATGCGATTGCGCTTCCTGTGTACGTTGTTGGCGTGCCGTCGGCGGTGCACAGTGATGTTCTTCCCAATAAGCCTCTAGTGTCTCTTTGGCAGAGTTGATCTGCTGAAACTGGAGCGTGGCCTGCTCACGTTGTGCCGAGGGCATGGTATCTGGGTGGGAACGACGCGCGAGGTCACGGTAGCGCTGCTTGATTTCTGCTAGCGATGCTCCTGGCGTGAGCTGAAGCAAGCGGTAACAGTGATCGTAACTGGTCTCGCGACTCATGATGTCAGAACTCTAGCAAGAAAAAGGGCACGACCTCTCGTGCCCTTTTTGGCTGCTCTCAGAATGGACAGGTCAGCTCCTGCTTACCCTACCAGCACTTCTTTCGCGTGAATGGTGTCGAGATACTCTCGCACGGCCTGAATCTTACCGTTCTGCAGTTCAATCAGGAAGTGATACTGGTTGTTATAGATCTTGCCGTTTGCATGTTGGCCATATGATTCGGCTTCAACCGCGACACGGTTGCCTTCAGCGGTCATGGCTTTGGCGGTCAGTCGTAGCCCTTTCGGCATAGCGGCGCCGATTCCCTTGAGCAGTTCGGTGAATTGCACTTTGGTCTTGGTTCCCGCTAAGGCAAACGTTTCTGGTTTGCCCATCACTGTCCAGGTGGCGTTATCGGTCATTAGCCCGAGGGCTGCCTCGGCTTTGCCACTTGAGAAGTTCTCGAAGAAACTCAACACGACTTTCTTATTGTCTTCTGCACTCATGGGGCACCTCATTTGAACGGTTGGTTTCCTTGTCTTATAGTGCATAGAGATAGGGCTTGGCAAGAAAGCCCGAGCTGTTTATCTCTATGTCTAGTGAAAGGGCCGGGTATGAGACGGAAACCTCTCATATCCTGATAGAAAATTTCTCACTCTAACAGGGAGGACTCACCGTGGAGCGGATGCTGCCAAAGACGACCCGCACCTCGTATGAGGGCGTGATCGACGCTGATGGCCATATCAACGAACCCCACGATCTGTGGGAGAAATATATCGACCCGCAATTCCGTGATCGAGCGATTCATATTGGCATCGATACTGATGGACGTGAACGGATGCAGGTCGGTGGGAGACCCTCGAAGTATCTCAATGCCGATCTTCTCGCACGTGGCCGTGGTATGGGCTTTACCTTTGAGGCTCGCGACGAACTCACACGTATTCCCTATAAGGACAGCCTGCCGTTTGGTGCCAGCGATCCGAAAGAGCGGGTCCAACTCCTTGACTTTGAAGGGCTGAGAAAAGCCTTTATCTATCCCACCATCTCGCTGGAATGGGAAAGTGAAGTGACTGACCTTGAGTTGGCCACAGCTTATACGCGCGCCTACAATCGCTGGGTCGTCGACTTTTGTGCAGGCTCCAATGGACGCCTCATTCCCATCGCGCATATCTGTTTGACTGATGGCCGGATGGAAGTCGAAGAACTCGAACGGGCAGTGAAAGCGGGCTGCAAAGGCATTTTTATCGCGCCGCATACACTGACTGATAAGCCGCATGCCCATAAAGACAATGACCGCTTCTGGTCCGCTGTGCAGGATCTTGATGTGCCAGTGGCGATTCATCCAGTGGCAGAGCCACCGAAGCATCGCGTCTATCAACGCTTCCGCGAAATGTACAGATGGGGTGAGTGGTGGGTGGACATTCTTGGCGGGCAAGGGCCACAACAAGCGTTTCTCGCCCTCTTTCAATATGGACTATTTGACCGGTTCCCAAAGATCAAAGTCGTCATGCTTGAATCCGGTGCTGGCTGGATCGGCCACATGCTCGACCGCATGGATGCTGCGTACGATACGCCGCTGGGTCGCTCGGTCCCACTCAAAGAAAAACCCAGCTTCTACTTTCAGCGACAATGCTGGATTTCTGCGGACCCCGATGAACGCGCCGTTTCATACTTGATTGAGTATCTTGGTGCAGACAAGTTTTTCTGGGCGACTGACTATCCGCATGATGACCACACTCTTGGTTATATTCACGCCCTGGATACGCTGGTTTCACCTCTGTCCGAACGTGCACGACGTGGAATTCTTGGTGAGAACGTCGCGCGGGTGTACAACGTGCCTATGAACTAAGGAGTTGAAGCGCTATGAATGCCGCGGAACGTAATCTGCAATACCGTATTCCCTACAATAATATTATTGATGCTGATGGGCACGTCTTAGAGCCACCCGACATTTGGGAAAAATACATCGACCCAGCCTATCGCGATCGCGCGATTTGTGTTCGTACCGATAACGACGGTAAAGAGTATCTCGAAATAGAGGGACACCCGTCGAGGTTTTTCAACCTCAAGACCTTCACGTTACTGGGCAGTATGGGAGAAACTGCTGAACAAATGGCGGAGAAGATGAAGGCTGGAGCGTACGTCGAGTCGGCTCCCTTTGGTTCGATGTACCCGAAGGAGCGGGTGGCACTGCTCGATCGCGAAGGTTTGCGGGCAACGATTCTCTATCCGAGTATTGGGTTGACGTGGGAGTGCGAGACCGAAGACCCAGGCCTCTCGCTTGCCTATGCGAAGGCCTACAATCGTTGGATCGTCGATTTCTGCTCTGACTATCCAGACCGATTGATTCCTGTCGCGCACATCTCACTTGCTGATGGGAATGGTGCAGCGACAGAGCTGGAGCGCGCGGTGAAAGCAGGATGTAAAGGTGCTTTTGTCGCACCGTTTACGCTGACGATGAAAGCGCATGCCCATCCAGATCACGATCCGTTCTGGGCCAAAGCGCAGGAGTTAGGGGTACCGGTCGGGATACATCCGATGGCTGAGCATCCGAGTAGACGTGTCTACCAACGCTTCAAAGATATGAAGTGGGCCGACTGGTATCACAATGTGTTGGGAGCGCAAGGGCCACAACAGGCCTTGTTTGCGCTGTTTCAGTATGGGTTGTTTGATAAATTCCCAACTCTGAAAGTTGTTTTACTTGAGTCTGGAGCGGGTTGGATCGGTGCTGCGCTTGATCGTATGGACACGACTTTTGAAACTGCCCTTGGCAAGAGTGTCCAGCTCAAGGAAAAGCCCAGTTTCTATTTCAAACGACAATGTTGGATCTCTGGTGATCCTGATGAAAAGGCGCTTGCCCATATCGTTGACCATGTTGGCAACGACAAGTTTTTCTGGGCGACCGATTTTCCGCACTTCGATCATCCAGGGAACTATATCGAGGCACTGAACAACCTCGTATCGCCCTTGTCAGAAGCCGCACGCTGCAATTTGCTCGGCGATAGTGTGGCGAAGGTGTATGGACTCAATTAATTGCCGATTGTGGATTTCGGATTGATGATTGGGAAAAGCCGCTTGCAGGCTTCTTTTTCCTTATTCCGCAATCCGCAATCTACAACCCGCAATTGAGTCCGCAGTGAAAGGAGGGAATATGTTGGAGACACTTGCATACGGCTATGGTCTTCTCGAAGGCCCACGCGTTGATAGCAACGATAATCTCTATTTCAGTGATGTACCAAACGGTGGTGTCTATCGTCGTTCACCGAGTGGCGAGATCAGTGTCGCGATTCCGAAGCGCCGCGGGGTTGGTGGAATTGCGCTACATGCTGATGGTGGCTTGGTCGTCGGTGGCAAGAGCATCTGCCATGTCAAAGATGGACAGACGCGTATCCTGCTCCAACGCGACGATATTCCGGGGTTCAATGATCTGTTCACTGACAGTGCTGGTCGAGTCTATGTCGGGACCCTACGGTCCGATCCATTCAAAGAAGGTGCCCGCACTCCGGGTGAGTTGTGGCGCATTGAGGGCGAAGGGAAAGCCACGGAGATGTATGGTGGTGTCGGTCTGACCAATGGCATCGGCTTCTCTCCTGGAGAGAAAATCATCTATCATGCGGACAGTGCAGGTCCACATCTTATCGTGCATGATGTGGCTGCGGACGGACGAATGATCAACCGCCGATCGATTGCCCAGATGACGGGCGGGACGATTCCCGACGGCATTTGTGTTGACGAGGCTGGCTGTATTTGGGTTGCGGTGTATGGTGGACGTTGTGCCGTGCGTTACACACCAGACGGTAAGATCGATAGCAAGATCGACGTACCAGCCAAGGCGGTGACGAGTGTCTGCTTCGGAGGAAAGGATCGTCGGGACCTCTATATTGTGACGGCAGACAATACCGAGGTTCCCGAGCGTAAGGGCACGGTCTTCCGCATACGCGTTGAGACTCCAGGAGTTGTGGTGCCGCCTGCACGGGTGTAAGCGTATAACTTAAACTTCCCCGATCAGTGCCCGATGTGTCTTCCCAGGTGGACAATTTTTCACAGGGAAGGGGGTCGGAGCTGATGCAACGAGGGGCGTTTGTCGTCTTTAGCCTCGTGCTGTTACTCATAGTGAGTGTAAGTGGAGGGGGATGTAAACGTCCTTCTGAATCGACAGCTCAGGAAGCGGGCTCTGAGGCGACTGGCACGACCAGTGTGGACAATGCGTATGTCGGCACTGACTATCAAGTCCCACCCGATCACATGTTTGTCTTCGATGGGGTCAGAGGGCCTATGGAGGCGACGGTTATTCCTCCAAAGGTCCTAGCGCAGTGGAGGACCTATGATCGTGGGAGCGACAGTCGCCTGGCGATTTTACTGACCGATCCCGACTCAGGCTGGTTAGGGCTCGTTCATGGGCTCAAAACCATCGGCATTCCATTTCGCATCACTAGCGATTGGCAGCAAGCCCTCCGCCATCGCGTCGTGATGGTATATCCCATCATTTCCGGAAAAGTCTTATCCACAGAAGCTCTGCAAGCACTGGCCGCACATCCACGAGCCGGTGGAACGCTCATCGGTTTTAATGTGTTGGGGGGTGGATTAGAAGAAACGTTTGGTTTTGGTGAAGCGATACCGTCGCGTGAGCGCGAAGAGCTGCGTTTTACGGATATGGCCCACGAATTGGTCGCGCTGACTGATGAGCGGGAGCGGACGTTTCGTCTGGCTGACAAGTCACAGCCTGATCGTGCGGTTGGGTTATATGCGTACTCGAAGCCACTCCGTCCGCCTCTCGCGATGTATAACGACGGAACGGCGGCGATTACGCAAAAATTTTTCGCCGAAGGGCGCGCGTACGCGTTCGGGATCGATGCGGGAGCTTTTATCATTCAGGGGCAACATACGCGCCATGAATGGCTCGGGAGAGCCTATGCCAATGAATTTGAGCCGCCGATCGATGTGCTGCTGCGGTTGTTTAAAGCCATCTATGTCACGGGTGAACCGCATGCGGTTGTCTTGCGAACCGTACCTGAGGGAAAATCACTCTTAGTGTCTCTGACGCATGATATTGATTACTCGCAGTCGCTCCGTAACGCGCTGGCGTATGCGCAGTATGAATATGAACAAGGGATCTCAGCGACGTACTTTATTCAGGTGAAATATATTCGCGATTTTAATGACGAAATTTTCTTTAACGATGCCGAGGTTCCGCTGCTCAAAGAAATTGTTCAGCGTGGGATGGAGTTGGGGAGTCACACGATTGCGCACTCGCGCGTCTTTCATCACTTCCCTATAGGTAATGGGCGTGAACAATACCCTAATTATCAGCCCTATGTCATGGAGCGCATGAAAGCGTATAACGGCACTGTCCTTGGCGAACTGCGAGTGAGTAAGTTTTTGATCGAGCGGTTTGGCGCACAACCGGTGGTATCCTTTCGTCCGGGAGAGCTGTCCTATCCGTTGCGTTTGCCGGAGGCATTGTGGGCGACCGGGTATCGCTATAGTTCGTCTTTGACCTCTGGCACGGTATTGACCCATCTTCCCTTTTAGTCGCGTTATAGTCAGGAGTGGGACGCGGAAGTCCCGGTTTTTGAGTTTCCCATTGCGATCGAGGATGAATTGCCGCCACGCATGGACCAGCGCTTACCACAAGCGATCGCCCTAGCGCGAAAGCTGCGGCAGTACGGCGGCAGTTTTGTCGTTCTGATTCATCCCAACATTGTTGACTACAAGCTCGAATTTGAGAAGCAGTTCGTGAAAGCCGTACGTGACTTCTCCTGGTTTTGTGCGATCGGTGAATGTGGCAAATGGTGGGCGGCACGCAACGCCGTGGAGCTTGATGTTCATCGTGAAGGTGAGCTGCTCATTGTCGACATGCAACTACCAGAACGCATCACTGGCTTGACCTTGGAAGCCCCTCCAGGATGGAAGCTCGCTGAGAGTAGCGTCAAAGACACGCAAGTGAGTCGCAACGACGACTGGGTCGTGCTCAAGGAAGCGTCCGGGCCAGTCCGCTTATCCTTCCGGGCTGCGTCTTCGCGGAAACCGCAAACGGTGGCGCGACACTAAGGACCACAGGACAGAATCCCCGTCGCACGGCAGACGTTCAGGCGACATTGCGAGCGGAGCGACACAATGACAGTCTCAGCTTTGCTGCCGTTGCGTCTGACCATAGTCTTCCCTCATGGTCCTAAATCAAACCACGCGAGAGTGGTACCCTCTGGGTTGTCACCGGAGCGACCGCGTAGCGTGCGCTATGCGCACGGGAATCAGCGCTGGCGAACGCAGCGTGCGCACAGCGCACGCTACCCCAACTGAATACAGAGCGCGAAGCGAAGAATCTCTCTGAGAGACCCTTCGCTTCGCTCAGGGTGACAACGTTGTTGTGCGAATCTTCCGCGCTTTGATTTAGTCTTCTCTCATGGTCCTAAGCTTTCGCTCTTCGCGGAGCAGGTGGCAATGATGCCAGAGGAACACTGGCGTTCTGTGATTTACTGAGTCGAGGCGCAGGTACAGAAAAGGCTGTACCTGTAGTCCAGGCCTGCAGCCAGGCAGTTAATGCTTTTTTATTGACGGTCGTGATTCCGGGAAGGTCTAATCTCAGGTTTTCCGTATCGGTCGCTAGCATACTTTTGGGGCCTTTCTCGGGCGTTTCTCTTGCGATTTTGCGCCCTTTATGCAACGACAGTACGATACTCCCCAGAAGAAGTCCTGAGAGAACTCTGAGATTTTTCTGAGATTTTTCTGAGACGATAGAGAGAGAAAGACATGGCCCGTGGAGATCGTTTCCGGGGGCTCCCCTTGCTGATCGACCTGCGCGGCAAGCAAGTGGTGCAAAAGGGAGAACTCGTTAAACTGACACGTCGTGCGTTTGATGTGTTGTGTTGCCTTGTGCGTTACAAAGGTGCGCTGGTCACGAAAGAGGTCTTATTTAAGACCGTGTGGCAGGCGAATGGAGCAGGGGTGGTTGTTGGCGATGCGGCGATTACGACCTGCATTCGAGAAATCCGTAAGGCATTGAAAGACAATGCGAAAAGCCCACGCTACATCCAAACGGTCTCTCGGTATGGGTATCGTTTCATTGGGCCGATCGCTAACCCTGAGGTGTTCACACCGATCGATAAAACCGAGCGGAAGAAAGCGCGGAGTGGAGACGAGGTTTCTCCCACGACGCAGCCGCGCCTGTCTCTTCTTCCTCCGGTCTTCTCTCAGCTCGTTGGTCGGGATGCGGAATTTGCTCGGCTCTATCGTTTACTTGAGCGTATGTTGTCAGGAGAGCGACAAACCGTTTTCGTCACAGGCGAAGCAGGGATTGGCAAGACGGCCTTAGTCAGAACGTTTTTACGTCAGGTCGCAGCGACGCAAGACGTCGGCATCGGATTTGGTCAATGCATTGAGCAGTTCGGCCCTGGGGAAGCCTATCGTCCTGTGTTGGAAGCTGTCGGGCGCATATGCCGGGACCCGCGTGGAGCCTTCATGGTGGAGTGGATGAAGCATCACACGCCAATGTGGCTCATGCAGATCCCGTCTCTCCTGCCACCAGAGGAATATGCTCTTCTGCGCAGCAGCGTGCATGGAGTCTCTCGCGAGCGCATGTTGCGAGAGATGAGTGAAGGAACCGATCTGCTGACTGAGCGTCTGCCGTTTGTTTTGGTCCTTGAGGATGTGCACTGGAGCGATACCTCGACGCTCGATCTTCTGGCCGCGCTGGCGCGGCGGCACGAACGCGCTCGGCTGATGGTGATTGCCACTTATCGCCCGGAAGAAGCTTTGACCGAAGGTCACCCACTACGCTCCGTGGTGCAAGAGTTACGAGCGCACAATCAGTGTGAAGAGATTGCGGTATCTCTTTTTGATGAGACGACAGTGGCTGAGTACGTGGAACAGCAATGTCCGATTGCAACGTTGCCGCACCGCTTACCACAACTCTTGCATCAGAAAACCGGCGGCAACCCACCCATTGTTTCTGGTGACAATGGTAGACGACCTGAAGGAGCGGGGGCTGCTGACGTTGGCAGAGGATGGACGATGGCTCATACCCAGTCAGATCGATACCGTACTTGAGCAAGTACCGGTAAGCATTCGCCAACTGCTTGACCGGCAAATTCATCGCTTGAGCACCGAAGAGCAGCAACTCGTCCAGGCTGCCAGTCTGGTAGGCTACGAATTTTCCTCAGCAGCCGTAGCTGCTGCAGTTGGTGGTACGCCTGCGGCTGTGGAGACGGCGTGTAATGAGTTGGGGCGCCGCCAGCATTTTCTCCAACCTGCAGGATTCAGCGAATGGCCTGACGGAGTCAGGTCGGCGCGGTATCGCTTTCGTCACGTGATCTGCCAGGATTTGTGGGCAGAACGTGTCCCTCTGAGTGATCGTCGGCAGTTTCATCTGCGGATTGGCACGTGCCTTGAGCAGGCCTATGGCTCCCGTGCGAATGAAATTGCGTCTACGCTTGCGGTTCACTTCGAGCAAGGCGGCGACTACCTGCGCGCTTTAGGATACGTACAGCAAGCGGCGAGCCTGGCGGCACGCCGGTATGCTCATCGCGAGGTGGTCGCTCACCTGACAAAGGGGCTTGCGCTACTCTCGTACGTTCCTGACCACAACGTGCAAGTGCAACATGAATTGGACTTGTGCGTAAAGCTTGGCTCTGCGTTGATCGCGACAAGAGGATATGGTGCGCCTGAAGTTGAAGCGGTCTATACGCGAGCGCTTGAGTTGTGTCGGCAACTGTCGGAAAGTCCGCAACTACTCCAGGCGTTGTGGGGATTGGAATCCTTTTATGCCGTGCGTGGAAAATTTCATGAGGCACGGCAGATCAGTGAACAATGCTTACTACTGGCACAAAGTCAGGGAAATCCTGAGCGTCTGCTTGCTGCCTATTGGACGTTGGGGCAGATTTTGGCGCATATCGGAGAACTCGCAGAGGCTCGAGAGCATCTGCAGCGTGCGCTGTCTCTCTATCGTCCGCGAATGCATCCGTCACGTGCGTTGCAAGATCCAGGAGTGACCAGTCGATCCTATCTGGCGCTGGTCTGGTGGATGATGGGGGACGTGGCCCAAGCGAATACAGTGATGATGGAGGCCCTGCAGTTAGCTGAAGAACTGGGCCATCCGTTTAGTCAGGCCTTTGCTTTAACGATCGCCGCTTCTATCAGTGTGTTACAGCATCAGTTGCCCAACGCTCATCGCTACGCGCAAGCGGCAAACGAGCTTGCGCAAGAGCATGGCTTTCCGGCGTGGTTTGCTTTCAGTGCGGTTCTGTATGGGCGAACTCTGTGGATGCAAGGCGTACGTGAACAGGGGCTCGCACAGATGCAAAAGGGAGTTGAAGCGTGGCAGCGAACCGGAGCTGAGGCCTCGCAACCATTTGCCTTGTCGTTTCTGGCGGAATCGTACAAGGAAGCAGGAGAGATTACCGAAGGGCTTCGTACTGTGGCGACAGCACTCCAGTTAGGCATGGGCAAGAATTAAGTTACCGATTAAGAGCGAGGAAGAAGCGTATAGTTCCAATCGCCATGAAACTTACCGGGTTTGATATTGAGCGCTTGAAACTCATCGTCGGAGACCTGTAGGCCTT